>CAYQXD010000121.1:0-10479 GCA_964421315.1 uncultured Thiotrichaceae bacterium
GTACTGGAAAATAACAAACCACAGGAAGACCTGTTAACCATGGATGGTATGGATACTGAACTGGCTAACCTGCTGGCAGTAAAAGGCATCTGCACAATGGAAGACCTTGCCGAGCAGGCGGTTGATGAATTAATGGAAATAGAAGGTATGGATGAAGCCCGTGCATCCGAGTTAATTATGACTGCGCGCGCGCCATGGTTTGCTGAAGCGGCTTTAACCGAAAATGCTCAGACGGGCGAAAAATGAAAAGATTGGCACATCACTGAGATTACACTGAGATAACAAATGGCTGAAGTAACAGTAAAACAATTGGCAAGTGTCGTTGGCACACCAGTAGAACGCTTACTTGAACAGATAAAAGATGCGGGTCTGGCGATTGATGCACCTGATTCATTAATATCTGATGCAGACAAGATGACCTTGCTGGGTTTTTTAAGAAATCAGCACGGTAAAGATAGTAGTGTTGGTGTTGCCGGTGGCTTGCCTAAAAGCGAACCGCGTAAAATTGCCTTAAAACGCAAATCGGTGAGTGAGGTAAAAGTCCGGGGTGCTGGAAGAGGTGCAGCTTCTGTCGAAGTTCGTCGCAAGCGCTCGTTTATTCGTCCAGTAGCACAGGAAGCATCAGCCGATACGGTAGAGACCCAGGCTACGACCCAGGCTGCGGCAGGAGCAGAGCAGGAAGTCCCGGTTGAAATCACAGAATTAGAAAAGCTCCGCGCTGATCAGGCGCGTCGAGAACAGGAGCGTGAAAACGAGCGGAAGATTAAGCTTGAACGCGCTACAAAACGTGAGCAGGAACAACTGACTGAAGAGTCGCGCCTGGAAGATATAAAAGCTGAAGGCATTAAAGTAGAAGCAGAAAGAATACAAATAGAAGAAAAAGGGGCTAAACCCGTCACTAGAACAGCGGCCAGTTCAAAAGATAAAGTTCATACGCCAGATGAATTGCAGGCACAGCAGTCGCGTGATCAGAAAGCAATATCGAAAAAACACAAAGGCGAGCATAAGGATAAAAGTACTTTATATGGTCGTAAAGAGTTGCATGTTTCCTCGGGCAAAAGCGGAAAACGGCACAAGAAAAAAGGGAAATCGGCGAGAAGATCAGCTGTCTCTGCAGATGCCAAACATGGCTTTGAAAGACCGGTAGATGCCATTGTACATGATGTCACCGTGCCTGAGACCATCACCGTTGACGAGCTGGCCAGGCGCATGTCGATGAAAGCGGGTGAACTCATTAAAACTCTGATGAAAATGGGCGTAATGGCGACCATTAATCAGGTGATTGACCAGGATACAGCCGTATTGGTGATTGAAGAGCTGGGTCATAACCCGGTTGCGGTTAATGAAGATGATTACGAAAAAGTATTGCTGGCGCGTGATACTGCTGATCTAAAAACAGAGTCACGACCACCCGTTGTCACCATCATGGGTCATGTTGATCACGGTAAAACATCACTGCTGGATTACATTCGTTCATCAAAAATTGCCGCTGGCGAAGCCGGTGGTATTACCCAGCATATTGGTGCTTATCATGTGGAGACTGAAAAAGGGGTTATCACATTTCTAGATACCCCTGGTCATGCTGCCTTTACCAGTATGCGTGAACGTGGTGCAAACGCTACCGATATCGTGATTATTGTAGTGGCAGCTGATGACGGTGTGATGCCACAAACCATCGAAGCGGTGCAGCATGCAAAAGCTGCTGAAGTGCCGATTATTATCGCAGTTAATAAAATGGATAAAGAGGGTGCTGACCCGGATCGGGTAAAAAATGAGCTTGGTAGTTATGAAATTATTCCTGAAGAATGGGGTGGTGATAATATTTTCGTTAATGTTTCAGCGCTGACAGGTGAGGGAGTTGAAGCCTTGCTGGATGCTATTTCTCTGCAGGCAGAGCTGATGGAGATACAGGCAACAACAGAAGGTCTGGCCAAAGGGATTGTTCTAGAGGCCTCACTGGACAAAGGCCGTGGCGTGACCGCAACCGTATTGATTCAGGAAGGCACTTTGAGAAAAGGTGACATTATGCTCGCCGGCGAAGATTTTGGTCGGGTGCGTGCGATGTATGATGAATATGGTAATAGCATTGAAAGTGCAGGTCCGTCTATGCCAGCGGCAGTTATTGGTTTATCCAGTATGCCAAACGCGGGTGATGAAATGCAGGTGTTATCAGATGAGCGTACAGCTCGTGAAGTATCACAAAATCGTCAGGAAAAAGCCCGTAATATGCGCCTTGCTAGTCAGCAGGCCAATAAACTGGAGTCGATGTTTGACCAGATGAAAGCCGGCGAGGTTAAAAAATTAAATATTCTATTAAAAGCCGATGTGCAAGGCACCTTGCATGCGATCAGTGATTCATTGCACAAGCTGGTTGCTGACAATGATGAAGTTGATGTCCGTATTATTGCTTCGGGCGTGGGTGGTATCAATGAAACTGATATTAGCCTGGCAGCGGCATCGGATGCCATTGTCATTGGTTTTAATGTCCGAGCTGATGCCTCAGCCAGACGTGTAGCAGCCGAGAGAGCTGTGGCACTAAATTACTACAGCATTATTTATGAACTAATTGATGAAGTAGCGAAAGCTCTGACCGGCATGCTTAAAGCCGAATTCCGTGAACAGATTATCGGCATGGCAAAAGTGCAGGAAGTTTTCACCTCGCCCATGTTTGGTCAGGTTGCAGGTTCACTGGTTACCGAAGGCGTGGTGCGTAAAGATGCTCCGATTCGTGTGCTGCGTGACAATATAGTGATTTTTGAAGGCGAACTTGAATCACTGCGTCGTTATAAAGACAATGTGAAAGAAGTCCACAGTGGTACTGAATGCGGTATTGCAGTGAAAAATTACGAAGTAAAAGTTGGCGATCAAATTGAAGTATTTGAACGTGTAGAAGTTGAGCGCACTTTGTGATTACTAATTACTAATTACTAATTACGAATTTCATTGATGTTGGGCGTATATTGTCAACATGCTCACATACAAGCACTTAACGAAAAAAACGAGAAACAACAAGTGAACAATAAAAAAACAAATGAACATACAACACCAAAGAATAATTCGTAATTAGTAAATCGTAATTAGTAATTAATAAAAAAGATGCCTAGAGAATTTTTACGCAGCGAGCGTATGGCTGAGCAGCTCCGTCGCGAACTTGCAGAAATTGTGCGTGATGAAATAAAAGACCCGCGTCTGGGTTTCATGTCCTTTACAGAGGTACGCATGAGCCGTGATTTAAGTCATGCGGTGATTTATTGCTCTGTTTTCGATGCTGAGCAAGAGCAGGAATCCATTGAAGTATTAAATCGTGCGGTTGGCTTTATCCGTAAAGAAATTGCGCGTCGTATTCGTGCGCGTATTGTGCCAACATTAAAATTTGTTGTTGATGATGGTGTCACCCGTGGTATTGTCATGGATAAGCTGATTAGCAAGGCCGTTAAAAGTGACAGCAGCAATAGTAACAGCAGCAACAACAGTGATAATGACAGTAGTGAAGAAGCGAGTGATTAGTTTTGGGCAGGCGTAAAAATAAAGGGCGTAATGTCAGCGGTGTATTGTTACTGGATAAGCCAGTCGGTAGTAGCTCCAATCACGCTTTACAAAAAGTAAAACGTATTTTTGGTGCGGCTAAAGCTGGGCATACCGGTAGTCTTGATCCTTTAGCAACAGGCATGTTGCCGGTGTGTTTTGGTGAGGCGACAAAAATTTCTGCATTTTTACTGGAAGCAGATAAAAGCTACCGCCTAAAGTGCCAGCCAGGTGTCAGCACCACTACCGGTGATGCCGAAGGTGAAGTGACTGACACACAAGATGTTTCCAGCCTGACAGAGGCTGCGGTAAAAGCAGTGTTGCCAGAATTTATAGGCGAAATTGAGCAGATACCGCCAATGTATTCAGCCTTGAAGCATAATGGTGAGCGTTTATACAAACTGGCGCGACAGGGTATTGAAGTTGAGCGTAAAGCTAGATGTATCACCATTTACGATATTGAATTTTTGTCGTTTGCTCATGATGATCGACAGCAGACTATCCTGGAGCTTGAGGTCAGCTGTTCAAAAGGCACCTATGTGCGTACCCTGGTAGAAGATATTGCGAAAAAACTTAATTGTGGCGCACATATCACAGCATTGCGCCGCTTAAGTGTTGGGCCGTATACGGGTGAAATGTTGACTATTGAGCAGCTGACTACACTGGCAGAGCAAGGAGAGGCAGCGCTTGATGAATGTCTGCAGCCGATTGACAGTGGGGTTGCCCACTGGCCGGATGTGCATCTGGGCTCGGATGCCGCGTTTTATGTGCGTCAGGGACAGCCGGTAATGGTGCCGCATGCGCCGACACAGGGCTGGGTTCGCATATACGACCAGAGTCAGTTTTTAGGTCTGGGTGAAATTCAGGACGATGGTTTAGTCGCGCCGCGTCGAATGATTAAACAGTGTGCTTAGGTGGTTTTAAGTTTTAAGTTTTATAAACATAAAACATAACGCTTTTGTGTCACGTCATTTAGTGATAAAATCGTCCCCTTTTTTAAATATAGTCAATAATTTAATTCGGAGTATTCATGTCTTTATCGACCGCAGAAAAAGTCGAAGTTGTTTCAAAATATCAGCAAAAAGAAGGAGATACAGGTTCTCCGGAAGTTCAGGTTGCGTTATTAACGACTCGCATTGTGCAATTAACAGAGCACTTTAAAGAGCACAAGCACGATCACCATTCACGTCGTGGTTTATTACGCATGGTTAACCAACGTCGTAAATTGCTTGATTATCTTAAAGGTAAAAACGTTGAGCGTTACAAAAAGCTGATATCCAGCCTTGGCTTGCGCCGATAGTTGGTAGGGTGGATAAGTGAAACGCATCCACCTTTGTTTGATATTACGGTGGATGCGCTATGCTTATCCACCCTACGAGCTGATATAACCAGTGCAGATTATGGATTCAGTGATTTTTTTATGTTTTTCTTCTGACTTTAAATTTGGTCGCAGCCCCCCACAACAGGAAACAATATAGTGATACCTACAGCAATTAAAAAATCATTTCAGTATGGCGATCTAACAGTAACGATGGAAACGAGTGAAATCGCTCGTCAGGCATCTGGTGCGGTAATGATTAGCATGGGCGACACCGTTGTTTTTGTTACTGCTGTCTGCTCTAAAGAAGCAGAAGAGGGTAGAGATTTCTTCCCGATGACAGTTAATTACCAGGAGCGTACCTATGCAGCTGGCAAAATCCCCGGTGGTTTTTTCCGTCGTGAAGGTCGTCCCAGTGAAGCAGAGATACTGACCTGTCGATTGATCGATCGCCCGATCCGTCCTTTATTTCCAAAAGGCTTTACTAACGAATGTCAAATCGTTGCTACCGTGGTTTCCATGAGTGGAGATATCGATCCTGAAATTCCTGCAATCCTCGGTGCTTCAGCGGCATTATGTATTGCTGGTGTGCCTTTTGCCGGTCCTCTTGGCGCTGCACGTGTAGGTTACAAGGATGGCGAATACCTGTTAAACCCTAATAAAGAAGCACTGGAGACCTCTGACCTGGATCTGGTGGTTGCCGGTACTGAAAAAGCGGTGTTGATGGTTGAATCTGAAGCCAAAATACTTTCCGAAGAAGTTATGTTAGGTGCTGTCATGTTTGGACATGAACAGATGCAGGCAACGATTACTGCTATTAGTGAATTTGCCGCAGAAGTTGGTAATCCAAAGTGGGAATATATCGCACCTGCTGCCGATAAAGCACTGGCAGAAAAAGTGGCTGAAATAAGTTCAACTGCCATTGTTGATGCCTACCAGATTGCAGAAAAAATGGCACGCCAGGATGCAGTGAAAGCGGCAAGAAGAGCCGCTGTTGAGGCGCTCGCCGTTGAATTAGTGGGTAATGATGAAGCGGATAATGGCTGGTCTAAGGACGAGATTAAAGGTGTCTTTGGCAAGCTGGAGAAGAAACTGGTTCGTGCTCGTTATATCGCGGGTGAAAAACGTATCGATGGACGTAGTACTTCCGATGTTCGAGCCATTACTGTACGCACTGGCGTATTGCCACGCACCCACGGTTCTGCACTGTTTACCCGTGGTGAAACCCAGGCGCTGGTGGTTACCACATTAGGTACCGCTCGCGATGCACAAATTATCGATGCGCTTGATGGTTCATACCGCGAACCGTTCATGCTGCATTATAATTTCCCTCCATACTGTGTCGGTGAAACCGGCATGGTGGGTTCGCCAAAACGTCGTGAGATTGGTCATGGCCGCCTGGCGAAACGGGGCGTATTAGGTGTGATGCCATCGGAAGAAGATTTCCCATACACTATTCGTGTGGTATCAGAAATTACTGAATCCAATGGCTCAAGCTCAATGGCTTCTGTTTGTGGTACCAGTCTGTCATTAATGGATGCGGGTGTGCCTATTAAAGCAGCTGTTGCTGGTATTGCAATGGGTCTGATTAAAGAAGGCGATGATTTCGCCGTGCTTTCCGATATTCTGGGTGATGAAGATCACCTTGGTGATATGGACTTTAAGGTAGCTGGTACAGCCGAAGGCATTTGTGCCTTGCAGATGGACATCAAAATCGACGGTATCACCAAAGAAATTATGCAACAGGCATTAGAACAGGCCAAAGAAGGGCGTAACTTCATCCTTGGTGAAATGAATAAGGTTATCTCTGAAACCAATACAGAAATGTCAGAGTACGCGCCACGTTACCTGACTATCAAGATTCATCCTGATAAAATCCGTGATGTTATCGGCAAAGGCGGTGCCGTCATCCGTGCTTTAACGGAAGAAACCGGTGCGATGATTGATATTGATGATGATGGTAATATCAAAATTGCTTCAAGTGATCTAGCTGCTGCAGAAGAAGCTAAAAAGCGTATTGAGCAAATCACTTCGGATGCAGAAGTGGGTGTTATATACAACGGTACTGTGAAGAAGATAATGGACTTTGGTGCTTTTGTTGAAATCTTACCCGGTAAAGATGGTTTGGTTCATATCTCGCAAATCAGTGACGAACGTGTCGAAAACGTCAGCGATAAGTTATCTGAAGGCGATGTCGTAAAAGTAAAAGTATTAGAGATCGATCGTCAGGGTCGAATCCGTTTAAGTATGAAAGAAGTGGAAGCTGCTTAAGTTTGCATGATTTCATATCCAGTAAAAAAGGAGCTTCGGCTCCTTTTTTATTGCTTACTACTCCATCCTCTCCATCCTTTGGTACGTTACAAGAAAATTGCTCCTGCATTTTCTATATACCGTCCATCCATGGACATAACGGCACATCCGTGTGCCACTTCTTATGATTGGTATCTCCGCACTTGAGAGAGCCAATAACTTCGTTGAAAATCTTAGCTTGAGTCTACTCAAGCTAAGATTTTAGAAGTTCTTGAGCCTATCAAGTACAAATCTGCTCAAACAGAGCAGTGCTACATGGATGTAGCGTTCACGAACCAAAGGACGGAGTTATTAGAGCTGCCCTTAAATATTCGTTGTCGTTTCAACTGATAAATTCAGGTTTATGCACTACAATCTTTAAAAATAATGTTACATTGGTCATTAGACCGTGAGGGAATAATATGGATATAACTATAAAAAAGATTCGTGGCATAACAATAATCAATTTAATCATTATCGGTCTTGCTGGTTGTTCTAGTGCACCAGCACCCTGGGCACAGGTTGACGATTCATCATTGGATACTAAGCAGGCAAATGATGAGAAAAATGTTCCTACCGAAGTTGTCATATCCGATACATCATTAAATGATCCCGTATTACTAGCAGACCCAGACCCAGAGCCTATAATAATGGAAGAACCTGCCGCTGCGCCTGCACCAGAGATGATTGTACCTGTAGTGCTAGAGGAAGATAAACTTGAGCCGCAAACACCCGAACAGGAAATAATGGCATTGTCAGGATCGAGTTATGCGGTTCAGGTTTATGCGAGTAAAACGGAAGAAAGTATCGAAAAGTTCAAGAATAGTAAGAACCTGACGGAATTAAAAAGCGTGAAAACAGATCGATCAGGCTCAATTGTTTACGTACTGGTTGATATTTATCCTGACCGACGCTCAGCAAATGCTGCCGCTGCTGATCTGGAAATAAAAACAGGATCAAAACCCTGGGTTCGTTCCGTTGCCGGGTTGCAGAAAATTATCGCGCAATAGAAAGCAATTGCTCTGTTAGTGCCTACTTTGCCATGGCCTACTTTTTAAAAAAGGTCGGAGCCCGACCTTTTTTTTGCATAAAGATAAAACATCCGATTTTTTAATATTTCGCTAATGGGGCTTCATCAAATAAGATTACAAATGAAGGTGGACCATGCAACTAATTTGATGTGGCATCTGTCCAATTTTTAATTATAACGGCGTTATTGTTACCGGCTAATCCATTAAATTATGGCACGGATAATAAAAATTTTCCTGATTGAAGTGTACCTGCCTAATGCAGGGTTATTTAAATTAGTCTTTTTAATGTTACTTGTGTTGGCTGTTTCGGCATGTGGTCAACTTATAGCAAATGCTAAACAAGAGTTCGCAGAAGATTTGTCAGCAACAATACTGGCGTTTGATGACCCGGAAACCATTAAAAAAGCGGTGCCTGCGTACCTGGTATTAATCAGTAGCATGATTAAAGGGGATCCGGATAATGCAAATTTATTAGAGGCGGGCGCTCAACTATACAGTGCTTATGCTACCGGTTTTACCGATAGTGCATCAAGTAAAAAAGCGCTGGCAAATCGAGGTTTTGCCTATGCCAGTCATGCTATATGTATACGAGATGAACATTTTTGTGATGTAAAATCCATCTCCTATTTTGAATTTAAAAAACGCCTTGCTGCAGTAGAGAAGGTCCAGGCTGAATCCCTGCTTATATTTGTTAGCAGTTGGGCGGGTGCTATTGAAGCCAATAGTTCAGACTGGAATGCAGTTGCTGAATTACCAAAAGTTAAAGCGGGTATACAGTGCGTACTTGAAATAGATGAAACAGTAAGCAACGGTAATGCACATTTATATATGGGAGTTATGGAGTCGTTATTGCCACCGGCATTAGGTGGCAAACCTGAATTAGCGAAAAAACATTTTGACCGTGCCATCGAACTCTCTAATGGTGAAAACTTAATGGCAAAGGTTCTATATGCAGAAAAATATGCACGCATGTTATTTGATCGTGAACTGCATGATAAATTATTGCAACAGGTAATAGATGCTGATGCCGGATCATCCGATCTAGTATTAATGAATACACTGGCTAAGCAAAAAGCTGCTGAGTTGTTGAACAGTGGGGACGATTACTTTTAAACGCTACGTGTTAGTGAATAGTGCGCTTGAGTTGTTTTATATTGTTTTTATCTCCTCCATTCATGGAAATGTTAATGAAAAATTTAGTTAAAAAAATTGTACTGGTACTAGCGATATCGTTTGTAGGTTTTAACTCATCTTCGGTACTGGCTAAAACAATTAAAGTAGCAACGATTTCACCTGATGGTACATTCTGGATGAAACAGATGCGTGCCGGGGCGAAAGAAATTAAAGAAAAAACGCAGGGACGGGTAAAATTTAAATTTTATCCGGGCGGGGTGATGGGTAATGATGAAAACGTGTTAAGAAAAATACGCATTGGTCAGTTACATGGTGGCGCAGTAACGGTAGGAACACTCTCACAATCTACGCCTGATTCTACCATTTATGGTCTTCCTTATTTATTTTCCAGTCTTGATGATGCCGCCAAAATAAGAGAAACAACCGACCCTATGTTGAGTAAAACAATCGAAGAAAATGGATTTGTTAACTTTGGTTTTGCGCAGGGCGGGTTTACCTATTTGATGTCAAAAGAGCCTATCCGTAGTCTGGATGATTTAAGACAACGAAAATCCTGGCTTCCTGAAAAAAGTGAAGTTGGTTTATCGGTTTATCGTTATGTTGGTGTTACACCGATTTTACTGCCCTTGTCAGATGTATTAACCGGCTTACAGACAGGTTTAATTAACACTGTTGTTACTTCTCCTATTGGTGCACTGGCATTGCAGTGGCACACTCATATTAACTATGTGACTGACCAGCCTTTGAGCTATTTAACAGCAATGATGATTGTTGATAAAAAAGTTTTTTATAAACTAAGTGAAACAGACCAGAAAATCGTCCGTGATGTAATGGGGAAAGTGTATAAAAAAATTGATCAGCAAAACAAAAAAGATAATGTTGCTGCTCGTCAGGCATTAATTAATCAGGGTGTGAAGTTTGTTAATTTAAGTGAGAGTGAAAAACAGGAGTGGGAAAAAATTGATGACTTTGTTATTAAAGAAATGATAAAAAAATATCAATATAACGAAGCACTGTACAAAGCAGTGACCGCTAATAAAACTGATGCGCCAGCTTTGAATTAAATCTATAGAGCCTGGTAGACAGTTAATAGCACATTACGGATGTTGGAAAAGCTGAAAAACATCAGTCCGCGAAGGTAGCTCCTGCGCTCCATGCGCCCGCGACATTAGTGCGTCCATG
>CAYQXD010000122.1:0-10287 GCA_964421315.1 uncultured Thiotrichaceae bacterium
CCCTAACAGACTAAATACCTACAGACTAAACCCCTAAAAATACAGACTAAACCACTAAAAAAATCAATAACCTGCTACCTTTTTATACATTACACTGAGTAGTTACCAATAATCATTAAATAATTAACCATCCCTGCCATCAACACGTGCGCTCAACAACATGGGGGCATATACATAAACAAAAATGGCAAACGCTACCATCCATAATGCCTGTGATATTGCTATCCAGTAAATATATAAATCCATATTAAATAACGGAAAAATTACCCGCACGATTATAGCAAGTAACAATACCGCGAAACTCCAGAAAATAATGGCAGGTGGATCAAACACACTACGACCGGTGTGCCCTAATGAAACACGCGACATCATTCCTATAGTCAATAAACCGACACCACCAGCGGTGAACGCATGCACTGACAAAAAGGGCGATACGCCAGAAGTTATTGACAATGCTTTTAAGGCAAAGCCCAGAATAATAAAAGCATATGCCACCACCAGTATCCACACTAAAGATTTAGACCAGATTTTATTGGTATACCAACCCGTTAATCTCAATGTATGCAATAAGGTTAAAAGCACAGCGAAAACCATAGTCAAGCTGTCATATTCAGTAAATACATCACTAATCCATAAACACAGCAATAAAACCAGGCTGGAATGATCGACCCAGGCACGGTTTACCAGTTTTACCTCGCCATCCATGCTGTCCACGCCATTTTGAATAAACATCGGCATGACTCGACGCATCATCACCAGCACTAAAGCGATAACCATGTAGATTGCAGAGTTTAATCCCCACTGCACACCCTCAGCCAGAACACCCATAATGCCTAAATAAAAAACCACATTACACAGCATCAACAAAAACAGTTTGGAAACAATGCCAATCTGTTTGTATTGTTTAACTTTTAATACCGGTCGCAAACAGGCAACAGCCAAAAAAAACATAAAAGCCACATCAACAATGGCGATTAATTCAATTGGCACCATGGCACCTGTAAACGGCAATAGTCGTGCAACCAACCAAAGACTGAACAACAACGCTAACGGTTTACCACGCAACACTTCCTGCCCTGTCCAGTTTTTTATTGCAGTCAGTAAAAAGCCCGCTATCACCGCCATGACATAACCAAACAACATTTCATGTGCATGCCACAAATGTGCAGGCATTCCTGCGAAGGCAAATTCAACAGAAAATGTGTAACTTGCCATCCATATTGCCATTGAAATAATAGCAAAAACACCTGCCGCCAAAAAAAAGGGGCGAAAACCTAAACGTAAAACGGGCGGACCAAAATCCGGTATTGATTCAACAACTTCGCCTTCAATATTTAACATACACTTTAAATCTCATGAGAATCTGATTGCCTTAGCTTAATACAGGCACTTATTCTGTGACTGTACTCAATTAGATATAAAATACTACCCGTATTATGGGATTTCATAAATGATGCATGTCAAAAGGTAAAAAATGGTAACTACACACCGTTACCTGACCACTGTTTAACCCACGGTGAATCTATGCTACTGTGTAAGCTATTGATTTGCCATAAAAAATTATTATAACCCATTGATATACAAGGTGTTACCTTTTGTTTATTTTGGATCTATTGACAAAAACCAGTCAATTAACCAACATACAGGTTTTTTACGCTCATGGCCTACGCTAAATTCAGCCACACACTAACAAGAGACTCGATGACAAATACTACTGATAACAACACGATTAACAACAGCACAAACACTTCCGAAGGCGCATTTGAAGTCAAAGTCGGCCTCGCCGAAATGCTTAAAGGTGGCGCTATTATGGATGTCACCAACGCTGAACAGGCTAAAATTGCCGAGGATGCCGGCGCCTGCGCAGTAATGGCTCTGGAGCGCATTCCTTCTGATATTCGACGTGACGGTGGCGTTGCTCGCATGTCTGACCCTGAAATGATTCAACAAATCAAAGACACCGTTTCCATTCCGGTTATGGCGAAATGCCGCATCGGTCATTTTGCTGAAGCACAAATATTACAGGCGCTGGAAGTCGATTTCATCGATGAATCTGAGGTGCTAACCCCAGCCGATGATACCAACCATATTTACAAGAATGATTTTGCCGTACCTTTTGTCTGTGGCGCGACCAATCTTGGCGAGGCTTTGCGCCGTATCGGTGAAGGCGCAGCCATGATGCGCACCAAGGGTGAAGCCGGCAGCGGCAATATTGTTGAAGCGGTACGACACATGCGAGCGTTACAGGATGAAATGCAACGTCTTACCACGCTTGGCAAAGAACAACTGATGAGCGTTGCCAAAGATTTAGGCGCACCTTACGACCTGGTTTGTTATGTTGCTGAGCATGGCGAACTACCGGTACCTAACTTCTCTGCTGGCGGAATCGCCACACCAGCTGACGCAGCACTTGTGCGTCAGCTAGGCGCGCAGGCAGTGTTCGTTGGCTCGGGTATTTTTAAATCCGAGGACCCTGCTGCACGTGCAGCAGCTATTGTGAAAGCAACCACACATTATGATGATCCAGCCGTATTACTGGAAGTTAGCCGCGGTCTGCAACCTGCCATGAAAGGATTAGCCATGTCTGAGATTGCCGAAGAAGAACGTCTTGCAGTCAGAGGCTGGTAGGTTTTTATTAATTACTAATTACTAATTACGAATTTTCTTTGGTGCTGATATTTTGTTGCCAACATATCGATAAGCAAACGCAATACGAAAAAATCAAAACACCAAAGAAATTTAGTAATTAATAATTAATAAGGTATTGCTAGCAGATGATTAATACTGTCGGTGTTCTTGCTTTACAGGGTGCTTATCAAAAACATATCGAAATTCTTTCGCGGCTTGACGTAAAATCGCGGCTGATACGAAAAGCGGCAGAATTAGAGAACTGTGACGCACTGATACTACCCGGTGGAGAGTCGACCACAATCAGTCTGTTGATACAGCAAAACGATTTGTTTGAACCGATTAAGGATTTTGCTAAAAGCCATGCTGTTATGGGCGTGTGTGCTGGCATGATTATGATGGCAGATGACGTGGATGATAAACGCGTGACTCCTTTAGGCTTAATGCCATTTAAAGCATTGCGTAACTTTTACGGATCACAGGTTCACAGTTTTACTGCTGATATAAAGCTTAAGTTTGACAACAACACTTTCAAAGCACCTTTTATTCGTGCGCCTGGCCTTAAAAATATGACATCCGACGTTACCATATTAGCCACACACAACGAAGATGTTGTTATGATAGGCGCTGGTAAACATGTAGCATTATCTTTTCATCCTGAATTAACAAACGATACACGCATACATAAATACTGGCTCAGCAAATAATAGACGTTTTAAGTTATATGTTTCAAGCATAACCCTGGAACTTAAAACTTAGAACTAAAACTTAGAACTTAAAACCACATGCAAACATCCAGCCAAAACCCTAAATCTCAGCCTGTATTTCCAGCGCCACTTTCATTGCCATTAAAAATACTGCCTTCTTTTGTACATAGCAAAGTATTGGTGACAGCGCTTAACAGAATATTTACCAATGAACTAAAACAGGGCGAGCTGGATTTCCTGCAGGGCAGGATAATACATATTTCAATTGAAGATGCCGCAATTGACTACCATTTCACCCTGAAAAATAATAAATTTGCCGCAGCCGATAAAAACCATTCACCAGACCTTGTTTTACAGGGAACCGTATATATCTACCTGTTACTGGCAAGCCGCCGCGAAGATACTGACACACTATTTTTCAGCCGTCGACTGCGCATGCAAGGTGACACTGAACTGGGTCTGTATGTGAAAAACTTTCTTGATGGCATGGACATGGATTCACATAAAATACCGGCTTATTTAGAAACACTATTACAAAAAAGCCTGCCCGTTTACGAGCGTCTTTTTGGGAAATAAAACCCACTATATCAAAGATATAGATACATCTCTTCATTTACTTTTACTTGACACAGGTCAATAATCGGACGTATGCTTTTATTACGCCACAAAAAAGTGGTGACAATCGCACCGCCGTCCTGACTCTATGCGAAATACAGTCTATCCCTGGCTCTTTGCGAAATACCGTCCATCCCTGGACATAAATGAGAAGAAAAAGGAGCGTTAGATGGATACTAAGGAATCAACGGGAGAAGTGCAGTGGGGCAAGGATGTGCCATTAACGAACCAAAGGAAGGAGAGGATGGAAACGAAGCGGCTAATATTCTTCGTTATCTTTATGTCAATCTTTGTGCTCGTATTATTTGGTCTTGCACCACCGACCTGAATAGTCGCTACCTCGTCATAACGATAAGCACTTAAAAAAACACGGTGACCTTGATGTCGCTATGGATTGTTATCGTGTTTTTTTGAGACTTGCAGCTCTGATCAAATGTAGCAATTCAGCCTGCCCCGGTTTTGTTAACGCATCAAGTGAATCCAGATAAAAATGGGCAAGCGCACAGGTGGTCATCAATTTGCCCTTATCTGATAATAATGCTGATAGTGGTGGAGTAATGCTGGCAAGGTAACTCACCAGATAATCCATACCCGGATTATGCGCAAGAATCAATAAGCGTTGATTATCCATGGCATAAAGCTCAATGACATCAATCAGCGTTTCCCTGTCTGCAAGATAAAGCGTTTTATCCACTATAATATTTTTTTCATCAAGCGGCAGATTATTTAATAACAGACTGGCTGTTTCCTGTGTGCGCTGCGCAACTGAGACCACCACCGTGTCTGGAACTAACCCCTGCTGATTAAGGTAGGCACCCATACGTTTTGCATCATTTCTGCCCCTGTCATTCAACGGTCTATCAATATCCGCTGTGTGACTAGACCAGTCTGATTTGGCGTGACGCATTAGCAGTAGTTCAAACATTTATCTCAACATCCTGAGTTACCATTAAAAATACAATAAACATATAAAAC
This sequence comes from uncultured Thiotrichaceae bacterium, assembly GCA_964421315.1. GTDB lineage: Bacteria > Pseudomonadota > Gammaproteobacteria > SZUA-229 > SZUA-229. The sequence goes on from CAYQXD010000122.1 coordinate 4,926, forward strand.
CATAATAAAACCGCGTATTTCTTGACTTTTATATAAAACTAATGAATATTATACTTACACCATGAAAAATACTATCATTTATCAGACTCAAATATAAAAAAACAGGATAGAAAAATGAAGGCCACAATGCAAAAACTAGGCACTTTGTGTACAAACTGCACTGCCATATTCATAGTAGTCATATCAATTGTTATATTGGCAATAGTAATATGGACATTTTTCCTTTAAACGCAAAATTTACCTGATTAGCCATAAGTATCTGCCAGGTTATATAAAATAAAGACAGAGGTCACTGTAATGCTATATATTATGCGTCATTCCTGCATGTTTCCCCGCTCAAAGCGTGCGAGGAAACATGCAGGAATGACGCAGTGTTTGTGTGGCTATTTATAAAATGGCGGAAGCTCATGGCTAATCAGGAAATTTTATAATGCAAACACTTTATTCAGTGGTTGTTCGTCAACAGGTATTTGACGAACAACTTCAAGTATTTCCTATCCGCTGATAATAACGCATCCTGTATAGCAAACGTTTATGCTCTTCATCCTCGTTAAACCCGGAACGATCATGTAATACATTATTACTGATTAAACCCTGACCACTCTGCAGCGTTCCCCGGTAGATATAAGGTGAATCTGTATGCAGGTAATCATGCAATAAGGCTACTGCTTCAAGTACCAGTGGATCCTGCTTCCATTCGATACTACGGGTTCTGGCGGTGTAGCGCATATGCAGATTCCCGTCAGCCAAAATAGAAAACACCGGGCCGTACCGGTCGGGTCGGATAACTTCACCTTCTTTACTAACATTGGCGGGAATCATCATCACATCGTTCTGCATTAAAACACGAATATAATCAGGGTTTTGCTGACGCAGGCGAATATAAATTATTTCATGATCCAGTAAGGCGTTCTCACCACCACTGGCTGCCGGAGAAACACAGTGCAAAAACAATGCATTGATTTGATGGTCCAACGTATTGTAGTAACCATCGGTATGCCAGTGAATCGGCTTATTTGTGTAAGGAATATATTCGCCACGCCACTCATCGCCGGCGACTCGCAAGGCAGTAATACCATCATCAGCCCCCCTGTTGTCATCAGGCGTAAACAGTTCAAACTGCTGAGCCAGTTTATCGGGGATGTCTTTATCTGGGTCATCACCGGTATTACCCGCATAAATAGCCATATTGGTTTTTTTAACCAGATCACGAATGACTTTATATTCTACGGCGCTTAACTTTCTCGGATCATTAACTTCCACAATGATATCTTCAATATCCTGTGGATAATCATCCATCTTGTATTCCAGCCAGGCATGATAGGCATCGTCGTTATCCGGATCAAAGGGGCTGCCCAGTTTGTATTTGTCACGAAAATAATTTGGTGTCTTTTTTAAGTTCATTGTGAATAACTCGTAACTACTTAGGTTGTTTAATCTGTAGTTTGTTAGGGGTTGTAGTTGCTTAGGTAGTTTAGTCTGTAGTCTGTTAGGGGTTGTATTCTTACTAGTTAGGTTGCCCCCCCCCTAAACACCTACAGACTATCCACCTGAGAAGTTACATGCCCACACTATCCATACCCGCCTGGCCATGCCAGTAACCATCACACTCACCAGACATAATATATTGCTGAAGTGATTTCTCTGCTTCATCACAGCTTATTTTTCCACGCAGGCAGTTATCAAAAACAGCAATTATCTGTTCATTATTTTTTGACTGCGGACTGATGCGCAACACATCTATTTTAAGATCAATAAAATCATTTATATCGCTGATGAGATTCTGAGTTTTGGCTGATTGTGTCTGTATGCCATTCAGCACAAGAAATGACTCATCTTCTCGGGTACGCAGCATCAAACCATCAGCATCATCCAGACAGCGAAACTGACAATCATCTTTTGGCAGGTTATGCGCACGAGCAGTAAAACACCTGGCAGAGTAGGCCAGAGGCAGCCTGCCAAAAACAAAAACTTCTGTTTCAACCCCCATTGGTCTGTTCTGATGTATAGTTGTCAAGGTTTCTTTCGACAGCTCAACCTGCAGTGTCCAGCGTTTTAGACCAGAGCGAGCAAGTACTTCCAGGGTTCGTGAGTTATAGATATTAACCGCAGGACCGGTCACAAAAGAGGTCTTGCCAGACAGCAGTTGAACCGCAGTCATATCGTTGGCTTCGACCATATATTCATTATTATTGCAGATTTTTTTCAGTGCCATCAGTTCTGAATTTGCCTCAAGCAAGGTCAGTGTTGACAACACCACTTCTTTACCGGCTTCGCGCAGTAAACCAGCAATTTGCAACCACGAATCCGTTCTTAATAAGCGACGTTTTGAACACACCGTTTCGCCCAGATAAACAATGTCGACCGCCGTGTCGGCGATAGATTCATAAAACCTGAAAACCTCATCTCGTGGCCAGTAATATAAAAGCGGCCCCAGAGATAATTTTGGTATTTTTGGTTTTAGTGTTGTTTGTTGTGTTTGAATTGTGTTCATGAAATATCGCTTTTATAAATGAAAAGTGAAAAATGAAAAACAGGGGGTACTTATGTTTTTTTGCTTTTAAAAATTTTTCATTTTTCACTTTTCATTTTTCATTGCAGTGAACCTTCGGTTCACTGCCAGGGTCTATGGTAGGCCCCCAGCGTTGTCTGCGAACCTTCCGACACTTTTTCAAGAGCCGCCATCCAGTCAGCCTGCGCCTTAAAGCCGCCAGGATTTCTTTCACAACTGTCAATCGCCTCTCGCCATACTTTTGTTACCTGTGCTACATAAGCCGGGCTGCGTTGTCGACCTTCAATCTTAATGGCGGCAACACCAACAGCGCCTAGCTCTGGTAACAGCTCCAGAGTGTTCAGGCTGGTGGGCTCTTCAATCGCGTAATAAGTATTCCCGCTAACATTAAAACGTCCTTTGCATAAGGTTGGATAACCTGCCGATTCACCTTCACCATGGCGATCAATGAGTATATTATTGAGCCGGGTTTCAAGCCCGTTGGGGGTCTCATTCCAGCTCACCGCATTGGCTGGTGAGCAAGCGCCAAAGGTATTAGGCGAACGCCCGGTCACATATGATGACAATATGCAGCGCCCTTCTACCATCACACACAGACTGCCAAAGCCAAACACCTCAATCGGTACCGGGCTGCTTGTGGCAACCTGTTTCACCTGCTTGAGTGACAATACCCGTGGTAATACCACACGTTGGATACCGAAATTCTCATAATAAAAATTAATCGCCTCGCTATTAGTTGCCGAGGCCTGCACTGACAAATGAAGCCGTAACTCAGGCCAACGCTGACGGGCATAATCCATCACCCCGACATCTGCCAGGATTAATGCATCAACACCCATCTCTGCAGCGTGATCAACAGCGTGCTGCCAGCGCGACCAGCCTGAAGGTTGTGGAAAGGTATTGATGGCGACAAAAACTTTTGCACCACGATCATGTGCATAACGGATGCCTTCACCAGCACGTTTATCATCAAAATTGAGTCCGGCAAAATGGCGTGCATTGGTATCGTCTTTAAAACCCATGTACACCGCATTAGCGCCGTTATCAACGGCAGCTTTTAGTGAAGGCAAATTACCCGCAGGACAGACAAGTTCCATAATCTATAATCTCTTTTTAACTATACTCGTAAATTCTTTTTAACTATACTCGTAAATTCTTTTTAACTATACTCGTAAATTCTTTTTAACTATACTCGTAAATGTTTAGGTTGTTTAGTCTGTAGTCTGTTAGGGATTGTGTTCTTAAGCATCTGCAAACTAACTACTTAGGCTTTTTAGTTTGTAGCGGCTTTTAGTTTGTAGTGGCCTGGGTCTTGCACCCCTAAACACCTACAGACTATCCACCTGTATAGTTACCTATACTCTTATAAAATGGCAATAAACAAAACTTTGCGAGGTGCCACCTGGTGTTTGATGATTCTCGGTACTGGTTTCGATGAGTTGAAATGAATCACCCAAAACGGCTGACATTTTTTCGGGGCCGTAGTGTATGACTTCAAGCCCGCTGCATTTTTTCGGCCCATTAACATCAAAAGCCGCAATGATTACGTGCGCGCCGATATTTAAAACAGATAACATCACCTGCACATAACGTGCGCGATCATTTTCTTTGTTAAGAAAATGAAAAACTGCACGATCATGCCAGACATCAAAACAGCTATCTTCTGTAAATTTATCTCTGCTAAATTCCGTTATATCCGCTTCAATCCATTTAACCTTATTCTCATCAGCGCCAAGGCGAGACTTAGCCTGTTCAATTGCCGCAGGTGAAATATCCAGTACCGATAAATGTTTATAACCTGCTTCCAGCAAAAAGTCCACCAGCGTGGAAGCGCCACCACCTATATCAATAATAGATGCCGATGGACCAATACCAGTCGCTTTAATTAATTCAAGTGAGCGCTGTGGATGACCTTGATACCAGCTAACTTCTGTTGCTTGCTTATGCGTATAAATCTGTTGCCAGTGATCTTTTCTATCTATATTTGTTTTACTATTCATAATAATGCGTCATTTTCTTACATTGATACGCTAGCCAGGCTTGCTGGTGCCAGTAGATCGGCAATTTCCGCTTTATGCGCAAACCGGTCAATTTGTTTGACCTGACAGATTGACTGTCTGGCCAGCGCTGCGGTTATTGCATTCAGCACCTGCCATTTCTTTGCACACCACTGCGGTGCCAGCAAAACATTTGACGATGCGGTTCCGGTCAGACGGTGAAAGATAACCTCAGCTGGCGTGCGCTTAACCAGTTCCACGACATCGGCAACATAGTCGTGCATGGTCATCGGCTGGTATTCACCACGTCGCCATTCATTCGCTAGTTGTGTGCCTTTAACCACATGCAGCGGGTGAAACTTGAGGCCATCAACCCCCAGTTCGAGCACACGCTCAAGTGAGGTTATATGATGTTCGGTAGATTCTCCCGGCAAGCCCAGAATGAGATGAGTGCAGACCTTGATGCCACGACTGCGTGCCTTTATAACCGCCTGTTGGTACTCTGCAAAACCGTGACCTCGATTAACATGCTTAAGCGTTGCATCAAAGGCAGACTGCAGCCCCAGTTCCAGCCAGACTTCATAACCTTGCTGCTGGTAGTCAGCCAGTAAATCCAGCACCTTATCGGGCACACAGTCGGGGCGTGTGCCGACATCAAGCCCGATAACATCGGGCTGTTTCAGCGCCTCGTCATATAAACGTGTGAGCTCACAAACATCCGCATAGGTATTTGTATATGCCTGAAAATAAGCTATATATTTTTTTGCCCCGGTACGTTTTAAAATAACCTGCCGACCTGACTCAATCTGCTCAGCAACCGTGACTGGCTTGCGACCATTGGGACTAAAGGAAA
>CAYQXD010000123.1:0-10284 GCA_964421315.1 uncultured Thiotrichaceae bacterium
AAGTAAAGAAATGGAAATACCTGTTGATGTTTTTACTACGGTAATTGAAAACCTGATGGAAAATGCCAGAAACAAACATACTCGGGAACCTGAGATAGAAATAACGGTGCAACTTGCCAATATTAATGAGCAGTTATGTTTATCAGTATGTGATAGCGGTAGTGCAATTGACTCACAGATAGCGCAACAGTTATTTAAGGAAGTGGTTTCGTCACACGATGGTTATGGTATAGGGCTTTACCAGTGTTATGAGCTTGCCAGGAATCATGGCTATGAACTAGGGGTTAAAGAGAATGCTGATGGGCGTGTTTGTTTTGAATTAAAAACAAAAGAGTAACAAACCCGTCAGGGTAACTGACCTGCTTCCATCATGCGGCTGTATAAGATGTATGGTGACACCCAGATTATTAAATCGTCGAATGGATTAGTCTCCACGCTGCTGTAGCTTTTGGAAACAAATACTCGGTTTCCATCAGTATTTTCTAACTGGTCTATACCTGGCGCAGGATTAGTACCACCATCCTTGCCAAGCGACAAAATAACAAAAGGCGCGCTGTCGATTAGCTCTAACGGACTGCCCGCTCCTGTACAACCACTACTAGAATCACTATCTCCATCACATATTATTAAATCTGGGTCTAATACGCCCATACTAGCATTTTTCATGCCATCTGCTGAGGTAAATGCATTCGTGCTTGCTGTTGTTACACTATATCTAACGGGATTGCCCCAAACATCAATAAGTAAATTATCTTGATTATAAGCACTATCTATGCCCAGTGTTTTACCCGGAACAAAACCATGTGCTTGTATACAAACACCCCCTCCATCTGGACTTTCTTCACCATTACTGGTAGCTACTGCCGGACACGGCAAGCGACCTTTTGCACTGGCAAAACCAAACAATGCGATCCTGATATCTTCAAGTTGTTGTTGTGTATTATGGCGTTGTGTGGTTTCAATTCTTTGTGTAAGGGAGCCGATGAAACTACCTAACAATATACCCACTATAACCAATACAACGGCAATTTCAATCAGTGTAAAGCCTGGCTGCCTTTTTTTCATCTTATTACGACAAATGCGGCTTCTATTTTTTTTGTTTTGACTCAAATACATTCAATTACTGCGACTGGTTCTGCATCTGTTAAACAAAAGTACAAATCATTACTGGATGTTTCCGGGTTAAAGTTATCGTCTCCAGCACCGCTAACAGGAGCAGCGACTTCTATATAATTATAAATATCAAGTTTTGTATTAGTCACAATGCCAGCGTCCTCTGCTGCTATTGGAGCCTCACGAGTTTGCGGCAAAACTGAGAGCGCCTCACCAGCATAGATGATCATTGCGGCATATTCTGTGCCATTATATGTAACACACTTATTGTTAGTTACTAACGGGTCATTACATCGTGGCTGAACTAAATCGACACCTGGCGACGTTCTGGCGACATAGCGCTCAGAGACAGAATAAATAATGCGGTCTTTCCAGTTGTTCCACAACCTAATGTCTTCCTTGTCTTGCAAAGGCGATGGATTCAGGTTCGCATTTACTCCAGGGGGCAGTAAAATAGTCAAAGCATTACAGTTTGATATTCCCGCACCAAAAGCTTTTGTAAATAATTCATTATTTGCAACCGATCCGGGAATGATGGTATCGGAGTTATCGGTAATATAGGGATAACGCCCAATAAATACCCCATGTGCATCTGTGTATTCTGCATTATCTCGATAATCATTTCCAGCAAAATCCATTGCTGCTGGAAATGGCAAACTACTATTGTTATTAGCGTTTGCGTAAGATGCCAGACAACGCGCTAATGCTTCGGTTAGCCGCCTGACTTTACTTGCTCCTGTAGTATCAGAAACATCAAATGCGGCACCTCTATGCGCTATTGCCTGTGGCCAGACTTCATCGCGTGTAATGACAACAAACTGGTCATTGAAAATCCCTTTATTTGCAACCGATGCTGCCTGTACGAAACGGTCAATCTGGTTTATATCAATACCGTCCACATCGCTATTGTTGACTATATCACCCGATGGGATTTCAAACGCATCAAGGTAAGCCGCAAAGTTATTAGCATCATTGCCACATTCAGTATCAGGGTCTTTGTTTCTGTTTTGACCCGATAATGCTGTACCTGCGGAAAAAACAATAGCAACAACACGATTTTGCGCGGCATCACCATGGATTATATTGCCATTTTCATCAATCACCTGAAACATGCCAAAATTTGTATCTTCATTTAACATACCAGCTTCGGGGTTATATTTATAGGTGCTACTCACCGCATAAAGCAAGCAATCACCATTACCATCTATAAGTGGGGGCATACCGAGTGAACGCCATGGAAACCAACCTATATAACTTGTTTTTTTAACGCCACACGATCCAACAGAATTACCATCGCCATTTGTATTGGCAGGACAAGGTAAATAACCGTATTTCCCTGGCTGTAAAGAGGGATCTGGTACATCTGACCTCAAGGTCGCATAACTTATTAGTGCTTGTTTTGCCTGCTTTAATGCATTTTGCGTTTTCTGTATATTGTCTGTTTTAATCTCAACTATCGAAATAGAAGAAAAATAATAACTAGAAACAGCTAAAAAAATAACAACAACCATAACCAGCAGAACCAGACCATGCTGTTTTTTTTTACCTTTTTGTTGATAGTTGATGTTCACAGCTTGCCTATTTTTTGTACCATGTTTCACCCGGTTTAAGCTGTTTTCTTTTACCGTCCACAGTGACTGTTACTTTATTATTTTTACCAACACTGCCATGATGAACTTTTATACTGCCTATCTTTGAACCATCCAGTGTGTTTTTATTATTTATCCAGACCACACTTTTACCATCACTGCGCGTCATAAAACCGGTGACTTTTATTTTTTTTGTGCGTTTTCTGGTGACTGCCTGAGTGACAGCCCGGGTGGCTTTACCTGAACGTAATGCATCAATCTGTGCGCGTTGTTTTTTATCGGTAAATAGTTTCTGCAAATCAGCCACATCATATTCTGCATAAGATGCATTACTGCAAAACATACAAAACAGTCCCGCTATAACTAATTTAATTTTTACGGGTTTAATTTTTATTGGAGTGTGTTTCATGTTTCTTAACGCGAGTTGTTACGGCTGTTATTCGCTTTTGAACTTTTAAAAGTGTACCAGCCAAGCTCACAATAAGCTTTCAGGCTGCTATTAATTATGCCGTTATTAATGTCGACACCTTCTTTGCTTATTTTTTCTATATTACAACTGTCTACGGCAAACAGCCCATCCGCCTTCCTCAAATCATTTAACAAAACAAATAAATCACCTTCATGCGCCATTTTTATATCCAGTGTCATCACGCTTTTAAACACATCAATGCCACTATACTGATTTTTTAAATTATTTTCGTTTAATAGTTTCTGCTCAGAAATACTGTATTTAACCGATAGCATGCCGCGTTTTTTAGCGGTGCTCTGTAAGGTTTCAAACCAGCTCAGTCGGTCTTCTGAACCCACTACGCCCTGCTTAACCAGCTTTAAAAAATTACTTTCAAACTCATCAATAATCTGATTATTTTCTACCGAGCTATTTATCTTGCCCTGCCATAACCGCATTGCGCGTTTTGCTGCTTGCTCATCCTGATAAACATTGTCCATATAAGCATAGGACACAGATACTACAATGATGCTTAACACTAGCATCACTGTAAAAACACCAGCCGCACGAATTAATGCTGGTGTCGTATTGTTAGATATGCCATCAAACATGACCGGGTGCCTTCATGATTATTTTTATGGTAAAAACGCCGGAGGCCTGGCTTTTATTTCCTTGTCTTATATCTATGCCTGACTCAGAAGAAAATTTACTTATCGAACGCAGATCAACTGGCATCTTTATAACATCGGCATTTTCAACTCGCTCACTGGCTTTTAGAGTATGAATGATTGCCTGTACCTGTTTTATTGATTCACGGTAATTGTGTTCTGGCTGATCGATGCGACCGGTCACTATTGCACTGTGTATAACGGCTAAGCTGTCGGTAAAATTTGCTTTACTTGTCGATATATTTAAAGAAGCGTTTTTACTTATTGTTGCCTGTGAACGCCATTCGATTGCCTGCCACTCAATCTTATCTATATGCACAGCGTCAAGCTCTTTCTGGTCAGGCTCTTTATGGCTGATAATATTACTTAAGCTTATTAAAAAATCCAGCGGCGAAGTCGCACTGTTTGTTTTTATTTGCTGAGCCAGCTCAACTGCCGAATTCATCACCCCTGCGTTTTCAAAAACTTCTTCAAAATCTTTAAATTTATTCGCATACAGGTCTTTGTAGTTTTTTTCTTCCTGCTCCAACAACACAATAGACTTTTCATACTCCAGCGCATTAGATACATTTGATTGAGCAAACAACACAGCGGTAATCACCACTAATAAGCTTGCTGCATGCAGCGCCGTGGCCGCCAACATGTTGTAATAACGATTAAAGAACTGCCGCTGCCCGTAATGGCTAGCGGATAAATGCTGGCTCACGCATAACCAGGCAAAAATATTATCTGAAAACTTTGTCGCGATACCTTTTAAACCTAATTTATTTTGAACATCTGCAACAGGATGAATAGTCACGGTTTGCCTATTGTCGGACAGATCATCACCTTTAAAAAATTTCTGTAGTGACTGTAGCTGCTCATCACTACCAAGGATGTGCAGATTTATTATTTCATCACTACCAACCAGATTTTGTACGCGCAAAAATTCGATAGTACGATGGACTTCAGGTGCTGCATGTTTACCAATGTCCGATATATCGTTGATATCCTGATTGATGATGGATTGACGACTGGAAATTAATTTACCGTTTCTAAACAGTGTTTGTCTGACATTACTGTTTACCTGTTGACTCACTAGCAGGACAACGCCTGTTGTCGCCTGGCCTGTTATCCCTTTTAGGGCTTTTAGCAGTTTTTTACTAATAAGAGGCAGCGTCCATATGCCTGAAAGAGGCACTTCGCACTCATCCAGAACACTTAGCCATGGTTGAACTATCTGTGGGTTTGTCATTGCAGCAATAAACACAATGTCATCTTTTCTACCGCTTTTTACTCTTCCTATAATCTCGCTATAACAATAATCCTGACTTGAGCGGTAATACCGGTCAATCAATCTAGTAATGACAGCTTTTCTATCATTGAAGCCAACATGGGGTATCTTTTCATTTCTGAAGTCTTCTTCAATAACATCAACAAGAAATTTCCCGGGAATATTTTCTGTCTGCATCAGGTAATGTCGAAAACTGTCCAGCCCATGCTCGGTTGACTCAAAGGAGAAGCTGTCCACTAACTCCCTGCCTTTCCAGTGCAACACAGTTAAACGATAACCGGTAAAATAAAATAATCGTTTCATTAGTGCTCTATATTTTCACTTCGGTCATATTTTTACTCCAGCAACGGCATCGTACACCGGGCCTAACACTGCCATCATTATCCACATCATAATGCCGCCCAGTATAACGGTAAGTACCGGTAATATTGCCGGTTCGATTTTGTCAATCGACTCTTTCACTTCCCGGTTGTAAAAATAGCTGACATTCAATAGGGCTGCGTCCATAGCACCGGTGTCTTCGCCCACTTTTAACATACGCACAATCATTGATGGGAACACGCCAACTGCTTCAAAACTTTTGCTGATGATAATGCCTTCTGAAATACTGGCCCTGGCTTCTTTGATTGAGGCTTCAAGCACCAGGTTATCAACCATATCTTCTGATATTTTTAATGCGTCCAGCACAGTAATACCCGCGCTATACATCATGGCGAAATAATTAGCGAATCGTGCTAGTTTTATTTTTGTCATTAAGGGGCCAAATATCCAGAACCTTAACTTTAGGCCGTCAAAATAATATTTAACACGACTATTATTTCTCGCCACCATTTTCAGACCAAATGCCAGCACAAAAGGCAGACTGAAAATTAAATACCAATAGTCTACAAATATGTCTGAGACCACAATCAGAATTTTTGTATGCGTTGGAATCTCTGTGCCAAGGTTTTTAATAAACGGCAACATCTGCGGCATTAAATATATCATTAAAAAAGAAACCACCAACAAAACAATAACAGAGACAATTGCGGGGTAAATCATTATTTTTTTAGTCTGCGAAACTAGCTCGTCCTGCCAGCGTATGGTTTCAGCAAGGTCATTTAATACCACCCCTAATTGTCCGGTCTCCTCACCAACGCGAACCAGGGTGACATAAACTTTATCGAATATTTCAGGGTGCTCGGCCAGTGCCAGTGACAAGGTTTTACCGCCTTCAATATCGTCAATTACGGTTTGTAACACATCGGTAAAATGGCTGTATTCTATGCTGTCGCGAATATCTTTCAGGCTATCAATTAACGGTACACCTGATTTTATTAGCTGCTCTATATGAAAGGTAAAGTTGATCAGTTCTCGCCGACTGATTCTTTTACTGCGAAAACTTATTTTTACCGCCTTATGCTGCTCTTTATAACTTAATAAATCAAAACCCATGGTACTCAGGCGTTTTTCCAGCTCCATGGGATTACTTGCAACCATAGTATCACTGCGAATTTTGCCTTTAGCATCAATCGTTCTAAATTTATAATCAGGCACGCTCTTTTCCTATGGTAACTACTTAGGTTGTTTAGTCTGTAATCTGTTAGGGGTTGTAGCTTTAAACATCTGCAAAGTAACTACTTAGGTTGGTGCTTGTACCCCTAAACCCCTACAGACTATCCACCTATGTAGTTATACTAACCGCTGCGTTAAATCAATGACGCGTGTTACTTCAGTTAATGATGTCCTGCCTTCAAGCACACAGCGAATCGCATCATCTGCCAGTGTTTTATAACCGGTTTTTTTTGCGGTTGCTTTTAATTCACCCAGGGTCGCTCGTTTTGCAATTTGCTCATCCAGCTCATCATTAATCCTCAGGGCTTCAATGATGACAACTCGACCTTTGTAACCAGTATTGTCACAGTGCTTACAACCTACGGCTTCATAAATATTATGTTTTGTGTTCTCGATTTCGCTGTCAATTTCAATGCCCAGTAATTTACTTGTCACATCGTCCGGTTTCTTTTTTACTTTGCATTTCACACACAACAATCGAATCAGACGCTGACTAATCACGCCTATAATATTACCGGTCATAATGTCGGGCAGGATACCAATATCTAGCAGTCGAGGAAACGCGCCAATCGCTGAATTGGTATGCAGTGTCGAAAGCACCTGATGTCCGGTCATGGCAGCACGAAACGCCATGTCAGCCGTATCTTCATCTCGAATCTCACCAATAAGTATAATATCCGGATCCTGGCGCATCATGGAGCGAATACCGTTGGCAAAATCCATGCGGGCAACTTCATTCACTGAGGTTTGCCGGATCATATCCATGGGGTACTCAACCGGGTCTTCCAGCGTCATGATGTTCACCTGCTCTGACTTCACATAATTTAATAGTGAGTAAAGGGTGGTGGTTTTACCGCTTCCTGTTGGCCCGGTAACCAAAATAATGCCTTCTGGCCTTGCCATCATCATTTTTAAGTCATTTAAGGTGTCTTCATGAATACCTAACTGATCCATCGGTACGATACCTTTGGCACGATCCAGTACCCGTAAAACGATATTCTCACCGTGGGTTGTTGGTTGTGCCGAAACTCGAAAATCAACCCTGTGCCCTTGAACCTGCAAACTTAAACGCCCATCCTGCGGTATTCGTGTTTCTGCAATATTCATTTTGCACATTACTTTTAAGCGCACCACAATGGCTGACCAATAGTCTTTATGCAAACTACGAATTTGTCTTAGTACGCCATCAATACGATAACGCAGGCGCAGGAAACCTTCTTCAGGCTCAAAGTGAATATCCGATGCTTCACGTTTTACCGCATCGGCCAAAATCGCATCCACCAGACGCACCAGTGGTTGGCTATACTCCGCTTCTGTTGCATCAAGACTGTGGTAATCAATTTCCCCGGTTTCAATTTCGTGTAATATGCCGTCAACCGACAATTCATAACCATAAAACTGGTCAACCGCTTTTTTAATCTCACTCTCACCAGCCACCATGGGGATAATTTCAATTTTTCGCCCAACCAGTGCATGTACTCTATCGAGTATCATTAAGTCAGACGCGTTTTTCATCGCAATGCTTAATTGCTGATGTGTTTCATCAAAACTAACCGGTACGATGGTATAGCGTACTGCTATTTCTTTTTTAATCAGATCTAGCGCGGCCTTATCGGGAACCACACTGGCCAGATCAACACTGGCTATACCCAACACCTGACTGATTGCATCACGCATCACTGATTCAGAAACGAATCCTAAAGCAACCAGTACCTCACCTAACTGGCGGTGTTTTTTTTTCTGCTCGGTTAAGGCAATATCAAGTTGGTCTATCGATATTAAACCCTTGTCCAGCAATTGCTTGCCAAGCTTTTTTTTCACATTAATTACGGTAGGTGCTTTCATCGGCTGCTTTCATCGGCTGCTTTTATCGGCCTGGACTCGGACAATTCGCTTATGCGTTTTCTTACCGCTTTACGTGAAAAACCTGGCTGTGACGAACCCGGCTGTTTATTTTTAGACTTAAACAAACTATCTTCATAAAATTTAAGTGCTTGCTCCTGCTTGCCTAACTGATCCATACTCACCGCAAGGTTAAAAACATAATCTGCATTTTCATTATTATGTTGCCAGGCATTAAAATAATATTGTTGCGCCGATTTCCAGTTATTCTGCTGGGCATAAATATTACCGAGGACAAAATTCAAATGATGCGCATTCGGGTTTTTCTTTAACACAGATAATAAATATTCTTGATCTGCAGGCGATGATTGCTTGCCAGGCAAACTTGCCAGCGCTGCGGTAGCAATAGGATCATGGGGGTCCAGCTCTAATAGTGTTAAATAACGATTCTTTGCTGCCTGATAATTTTTTTCGATAACAGCTATCGCAGCCAAACCTAACAGTGCGTCACGGTTATTTTTTTCGAGAGATAAAACAGATTTATATAATATTGCGGCTTCACCATAACGGGCACTTTCATAAGCTAACCAGGCTGTTTCGAGTTTTTCTCCAACAGGGTCAGCCTTTTTCTTTTTTTGTATTGACAGCCCTGCTACGACCTTGACGACTTGCGCTTTAACAGTTCGAGCTTTCTCAGCTCGCAATTTATTTTTAGCTTTTATATCTGCCTGCTTTTCCAGAGGTAAATCTGCCTGTCTAGCAACTTTTTCTGCGTCAAGTTTCTGCTTTGCAAACAACACTTTTTCTTCAAGGTCTGCATCACTCACCAGATTTCGAATAATTTCTGACTTCATGGCTGATTTCGAAGACATATTTTCATCATTTGTTTTTGAGCGCATCGCCTGCATTGCAATCTGATGCTTACGTTCTAACATGCTAATTTCTTCCTGCATGTCCTTATAATAAAACATGCCGCCTGAAACCAATACGCCGAGGCTAACAATAAAAATGCTGGAAACAAGGATTCTTCTGCCTTTTTTTACCTCACGGTTGGTTTTATATATCAGCATTGACAGGGCTTCATCTGACAGCGTTAATGTAGCTGCGTCTGAATCACTTTTATTTTCGCTTGTATTTTCTTGTCGCTCTAAACTTATCGCCTGCGTGACTACACTTTTACTGTCATTTAAATGTCCCGTCTCTAAGTGGCTATCGCTGTTTTCCTCATCAAGTGTTAATGCTTCGTCGCCACCTGATCTGTCATCCATGCTCTGTAAACTTAACTCTTCAGCCGCCAGAGTTACGTTATCACTTGCCGGTGTTTCATCATTTATCTGACCGGATATTGATGGGTTTTCGTTTATTTCATCCGAGTCTGCCTGTTCAAGCTGTAACGCTTTTTGTTTATCATCCGCAGCTTTTTTCAGGGCATCCAGTAATAAACTCATGATTCTTTACGCTATTGTTCAGCAAGTTTACTTGAGGTTTCCTGCTGCAGGTCTTCTAACAAATATTTTTTATAATTTGCTAAATCCTCATTAAGACTGGCTTGCTCCATTACCACCGGACGAATAAAAATAACCAGTTCAGATTTAATATATTCTTCATCGGTATAGGAAAACAAAGCCCCTAAAAATGGAATGCTGGATAAAATGGGGACACCACGATTTTCTTTATTGATTTGATCCTGCATCAATCCACCAATAACGGCGGTTTCACCATTATCAATTTTTAACATAGTTTCAATTTCCCGAACCTGGATAACGGGTATCTGGCTAACCACACCCTGCTCTGCCA
>CAYQXD010000124.1:0-10058 GCA_964421315.1 uncultured Thiotrichaceae bacterium
GCATTCGCTCTATGAGTAAACCTGACATGCTTCGTCAGGTTAAGTCTGAGCGCTACATATTAGCCATCTGTTTCCAGTATCAAAGCCACTTCCTGCATGCTTTCCTGCTGTTGAGTATAAGCACGCATTTCCAGTACGCCTTTGGTATTCAGTGAAATAATGAGGTAAAAAACGTCTTTATAGCTGCTTTCATCAATATCCAGCTGAGAAGGTGTTGCCAGTGCGTGTGGGTGTGAATGCACGATAGCAAACAGTTGTTGCTGTTTGTCTCGCATTTTTTTTATCGCTTTTATCTGTTGTGATCCATCCATTAAAAATCGGCAGTCGGGTTGTTTGGCAATATTGTCAACCGGGTAATAATTTTTCTGGTCTGAGGCGTTGTTACCAATTAAACCACACACCTCAATCTCCGGGTTTTGTTGTGCATGCGCCAGAATTTTGTTTATCAGTGGGCGGGGGAGGGTTAGTGTGTTTTTAATTGGTGGCATGGATATTAATTACAAATTACAAATTACGAATTACTAATTACTAATTACTAATTAATAATTAGCACATACTGTGCAATTCGGGTCTTTGTTGAGTTTCATGGTTCGCCATTGCAGGGCAAGTGCATCAAATATTAACAGGCGATTTTGCAGGGTTTCGCCAATATCACAAATCAGTTTTATTGCTTCCAGTGCCTGCATGCTACCCAGTATACCAACCACGGGCGCAAGGATGCCATTGTCGCTGCAATTTGTGTTTTCCTCGCCGCCTTCTGCATACAGGCAGGCATAACACGCACTGTTTTTCTGTCGGTTATCAAACACGGTTATTTGGCCTTCATATTGAATGGCGGCAGCCGAGACCAGTGCGACCTGTTGTACAACACAGGCGCGATTGATTAGAAAACGGGTTTCAAAATTATCGGTTGCATCAATTACGCAATTTGCATTTTTAAACAGTGCTTCAAGCTCGCCCAGGGTTAATTGTTTGTTAATACAATGAATATGGGTTTCTGGATTGATTTTGAGTAATGTGTTTTTAGCTGAGCTGGTTTTGCTGTCACCAATGCTGTCGGTATTGTGCACAATCTGGCGCTGCAAGTTGCTGTTGTCAACACTATCAAAATCTACCAGCGTTAAGCTGCCAACACCGGCTGCAGCCAGGTACATTGCTGCCGGACTACCTAAACCACCAACGCCTACAATAATCACATGCGCATTTTGTAATTGCTGTTGTCCTTCAATGCCAAAATGCGGCAGCATGATTTGACGGCTGTAGTGTAATAGTTGTTCGTCGTTAAAGTTGATTTCGGTATTTGACATGTTTTTAATCAATGGCACTTTTGCTCTGCTTTTTAATATTATCAATATATCGTTTGACAATGGCTCTGCCCGGCATTTTATCGTTTTTGTTATAAACCAGATAGTGAACGATGGCATGTGTTGCCATGGCAACTAACAGTCCTTCAAAAATGCCTACCTGATACACCAGAGCGCCACACAATATTGCCAGCATTAATGCGTAGGGGCCGTGATGAATGACGTGTCCTAGCCCGGCAATCATTTTCCAGCCGGTAAATATCATGACGACTGCTAATGCGAATTTAGGCAAATAGTCCAGGTATTGTGTGTTCATGGTAAAGAAGAAAACCACGCTGCCGACGATTAATACAGAAAACTTGGTATAAGCACCGGCCAGTTTATTGGTGGTGCTTTTTGCCAGCCCGTCCAGATTGGTCATGCCACCGAAGAAACTCGAACCCATGTTTGCAATCCAGATGGCAAACAAGCTGTTGTTACTGTTACATTTGCGTTTTAACGGGTCAATTTTTTGAATGGCGGCATTACTCATCACCTGTTCAATCACGTCGATGACGGCAAGCATGGCGCAGAAAAGCACCATATAAACCATCATCATGAAACTGAAATCGGTTGGTATTGGCAAACGCAGAGTCAGCTCAACATCTTCCACAAATATCATGGGCACATCGATTAGCTGTGCCAATACCACGCCACCGACAATTAGCACAAAATACGGCACCGCAGGTTTGGTGTGCTGGAATTTGGAAAACAGGTATAAAAATCCGGCAAAACCAATGGCGGATATCAATACCATCTGTACTCTTGCACCGCTCCAGAAAGCTTCCGTTGCTGCAGCTTCCGGCACTTCATAGGTAAAGGCAAAAAACTTCATGAGAATTTTCAGGCCGATGCCTGCTAGCAGGCCTTCAATCAAATAAACCGGTACCGCTATAAGTAGAAATCTTTGCCAGTTAAATTTCCATATGATCGCTTGCATGACAGAGGTCAGGAAAATGCAAAATGCCATATTTTGAATGCCAAAGGTGGCAACACCCAGGGCCAGTACCGGTGCTAAGCCAGCGGCAATACCGGGTGAGCCGATGAAGTTTCCCGGCCGAATCCAGGCGTTGATCCAGCCAACCAGGCAGGCGAATGCCACCGTCGCCAAGCCCACCTTGATTGGATAATCTGACATCATGGCAATACCAATAGATAAAGGAATCGCCATTGAACCGGTTATAAGACCAGCGGAAACATCACGTAAAGCGTATTGAGCCTGAAAGGCGGCACTGCCTGGTAGGGTGACGGGCTGCGTATGCTGAACGTCTGGTGTTGGTTTGTTTTCTGAGCCTGTTTGTGAAGTCATAAGTCAAAAGTTAAAGCATTGCTTTGAAAATTTCTATCCTTGTCCATCCTTTGGTTCGTTACAAGAAAATTGCTCCTGCATTTTCTATATACCGTCCATCCATGGACATAACGGCACATCCTTGTGCCACTGCTCTGCCAACTTATCACATAAAACTTAAAACTTAAAACTCCCCGCTGTCATTCGGGCATGTCCTGATAAATCCTGCTTCTGTTCAATTTGTGTAAATCCGTTTTTTTCAAAGCCATCCGCAACCTGCTGCTTTTGATTATAACCGTGTTCAATAATCAGGCAGCCGTTTACTGTTAAATAATTTTTTGCATGTAAACATATATGCTCAATATCGTTCAGGCCAGTTTTTCCAGAAGCCAGTGCGCTTTGTGGTTCAAAACGTACATCACCAGTTAACAGGTGTGGGTCGTTGTTTGCTATGTAAGGTGGATTGCTAACGATAATGTCAAAATCTTTTTGCTCCATATCGCTAAACCAGTCGCTGTGTATCAAAGTGATGTTTTTTGTTTGATGTTTACGGCTGTTGTCTCTGGCAAGTTTCAGTGCATCTGCCGAACATTCACTGGCAAAAATTTTCCAGTCCGGTTTTTCTGTGGCAAGGGCGATGGCGATAGCACCAGTGCCTGTGCCCATGTCGAGTAATTTCAGGTTTTTTTTATCACCGAATTTGTCCAGGATAAATTCAATCAGGGTTTCAGTTTCCGGTCGTGGAATTAGAGTGCTGTCATTAACCGAGAAATTTAACGACCAGAATTCACGTGAACCGGTTAAGTGTGCAACTGGGTGACCCTGTTGGCGTTGCCCAATGAGTTGTTGATAGTTTGATAGCTGGTTTTTGTGTAGTTTTTTTTCGGGCCATGCCAGTAGATGTGCGGTGTTGCAATGCAGTACGTGGCTGAGCAATACCTGGGCATCCAGTATTGCCGATGGACTGGAATCAGACAGATTTTTGTTGGCCTGTAAAAGTGCTTGCTGGATGTTCATGCTTATTAATGGTTAATGGTTAGTTATTAATAACTAACCATTAACCATTATTCATCTGCCAAACTCGCTAGTTGTTCGGCCTGATATTCATTAATCAACGGTTCAACAACCTGGTTTAAATTACCCTGAATAATTTCATCCAGTTTATACAGGGTGAGGTTGATGCGGTGGTCGGTCACACGACCTTGCGGATAGTTATAAGTGCGTATGCGCTCAGAGCGATCACCGCTGCCAACCAGGCTCTTTCTGGTTTGTGCCTGCTCTGCCTGTTGTTTTTCGATTTTTGCATTCATGATGCGTGACTGTAACAATGCCATGGCGCGGGCTTTGTTTTTATGTTGCGAGCGTTCGTCCTGGCATTCGACCACGGTACCGGTTGGAATATGGGTGAGGCGTACTGCAGAATCGGTTTTGTTTACGTGTTGACCACCGGCACCGGAAGCACGGTAGGTATCAATGCGCAAATCAGATGGATTGATTTCTATCTGCTCAATCTCGGCAACTTCAGGCAAAACAGCAACAGTAGCAGCGGAGGTATGTACCCGGCCCTGTGATTCGGTTTCGGGCACACGTTGTACACGATGTGCGCCGGATTCAAACTTTAACTGTGAATAAGCACCATTGCCGATAATGCGGGCAATAATTTCCCGGTAACCGCCGTGCTCGCCCAGGTTTTGATTAATGATTTCAATCTGCCAGTGTTTTAATTCGGCAAAACGTGAATACATGCGGAACAGGTCGCCTGCAAAGATAGCCGCTTCGTCACCACCGGTACCGGCTCGAATTTCAAGAAAAATATTGCTGTCATCATTGGGATCTTTAGGTAGCAATAGTTTTTGCAGTTCGATTTCCAGTGAGGCTATTTTTTCACGGGTATCGGTTTTTTCTTCACCTGCCATTTCACGAACATCCGCATCGTCATCTTTCAGCATTTCTTCAGCGGCATCTAAATCATCGTTTGCTGTATTGTAGCTTTGGAAGCAGTTAACTACTGGTTCCAGTTGTGCGTACTCCTGAGATAACTCACGAAACTGATTTTGATCGCTAATGACATCCGGGTCGGCAAGCAGGCCAGCAATCTCTTCGTGTCTGTCTAGCAGGGTGTGCAGTTTATTGAGTATGGATTCTTTCATTAGTCAGGTTTTTTCTGCTTATTATCAGCGTGGTTATTTAAAAAAAGATTTTGCGCGATATCTAATATATGCTCACGATTATTCTGGCTTGCCTGGCGTAATTGCGTACAGGGTTGATGCAAAAATTTATTGGTTAACGTATTGGCAAGAAATTCTAGCACCTGCTGTGCATCCTGACCGGCTGCCAGTTGTTTCTTAGCTTTGTTTAAAACCTCATTGCTGAGGCTTTGAGTATGTTGTCTGATTTGAGCGATGACATCGACCGCGCCCAGTGAGCGTTGCCAGTTTAAAAAATGACTGACCTGGGTATCAATGATTTCACGCGCCTGCTCGGCGGCTTGCAGGCGACTTTCCATGTTCTCGTTAATCACCGACTGTAGATCATCAACGCTGTATAGATAGATGTCGTCCAGTTCGTTAACTTCCGGTTCAATATCACGCGGCACGGCAAGATCAACCATGAAAATAGGTTCATGTCTGCGTTTTTTTAAGGCGCGTTCAACCGTGCCTTTGCCAATAATGGGCAGCGGGCTGGCAGTTGAAGAAATGACGATATCGCTGCGGTGTAAATGGGCGGCAATGTGTTGCAGGCTAATCGCTTCACCATCAAATTCATCAGCCAGTTTTTGTGCGCGCTCCACACTGCGGTTGGCGATGATAATTTTATTGACACCCTGTGAATGTAAATGTCGTGTGGTCAGTTCAATGGTTTCGCCGGCACCAACCAGTAACACAGTGGTCTGCTTAAGGTCGCCAAAAATTTGTTTGGCAAGGCTGACCGCAGCAAAGGCCACCGATACCGGGCTGGAACCGATGTCGGTATCGGTGCGCACCTGTTTGGAAACAGCAAATGCGCGCTGATAAAGTTTGCCAAGTAACGGACCCATGGTGCCATTCTCATTGGCTCGCGCATAAGCCTCTTTCATCTGCCCGGCGATTTGTGGTTCGCCCAGCACCATAGAGTCTAAACCACAGGCGACTTCCATAGCATGACGAATAGTTTCTTCGTGTGCGTACAGATAAAGGTGCTGTTTAATGAGTTTTTCATCCAGCGCATGAAACTGACTGAACCATTGAATAATTGCCTGGCCGTTATTGGCAGTAGTAACGCAATAAACTTCAGTACGATTACAGGTTGATAAGATAGCCGCTTCTTCTACATGTTTAAGCTTCTTCAGGCTGGTCAATGCTTCAGGTAAAGATTGCGGCGTGAACGCAAGCCGTTCGCGCAAATCAAGCGGCGCGGTTTTGTGATTGATACCAAGTGTAATCAAAGACATAGACGAATGTGGAATAGTGTTCTTACGGGAAAACGGGCAATTTTGCGGTATGGTCGCATTTAACTCAAGCTGAATCCGGAAAATATCCAAAAATATTCATGATTAGCCATAAAACCCAGCTACTAATTTTTTAACCACGACTAAAATGTTCCAGACATTTTAGTCGTGGTTAATGCTTTGTAGTTTGATGGTGTTGTAAGACAAAAGCATCCAACAATAACTATAAATTGTAACCTGGCTGACTTTTGTGGCTAATTAGGAAAATATTTGTAACTACTCAGCATATTACCTGAATAAGGATGTAGGTTATTGAGAAGTTACGCAGAAAATGCGTTATATTCTGCATTGAAGTAGATTATTTGATGTGTCGAGATGCCAAAAATTAAGCTTAACTTACTAACCAAATTCCAGATACTAGCCAGATTCCAGATTTATTTTGCGTTGGTTTCCCTCATGCTGGTTCTACCCATAGTGTTATCTGCCTGCAATACTCAGCCGATGGTGGAAGATGTTGAGAGTGCCTGTCATAAAGATGAAACGATTGCCGTAGAGCAGAATGCCGAGGTTTCAAAACAGGCGAAAAGTGAGATGCCATCGGGTGCTGTGCCTGCTACTGAGCAAACAGGTCCTGCACAAAAACAGGTAAAACTTGATGCTGATTCGTTATTTAACATACTGGCAGCAGAATTTGCCGGTAACATAGGTGACATTGAAGCCTCACTGGAACATTACCGGCAGGCAGCAAAATCTATTGAAGACAGTCGTATTGCGGCTCGCACAGCTTATATTGCACTTTACGGTGAAAAATATGAAGAAGCCCTGTCCGCACTTGACCGTTGGCGCGAGCTTGAGCCGGATTCAAAAGATCTGCCTCGCATGTATGCGATTACCTGGCTCAAGCTGGCGCAACCAGAAAAGGCTGTGCCTTATATCGAGGAATTGCTATCAAGTACATATGAGTCTTCAGTTGATGAAGCCATGGCAGTGAAAAAGTTGTTGGCAAAAGAAGCAACCACTGAAGACGCATATGTGGTTTTGCAAAAGTTAAATGCAGTTGATGATGCCGGAGGTAATAACGGCGAAAATCAAAACAAGCATCTTCTTGTTTTGCAGTCACGTTATGCCGCGCAACTAAAAAAGTATGACGAATCCCTGGCAACACTCGATCAGGTGCTGGCAATTGACCCTTCTATGCATGAAGTGTTAATTATAAAAGCAAGGATATTGTCCGCTCAGGGTAAACATGAAAAGGCCTCGGCGCTTATAAATCAGGTACTGGATGAATATCCAGAAAACACTGTTTTGCGTCGGCAATACGCCCGCATGCTGGTTGAGCAGAACAGCCTTAAGGCAGCCACTGAACAATATTCGATACTGCATAAAAAGCTACCTGATGATGGTGAAATTACTTTAAGCCTGGCGCTGCTCCACATCGAAACTAATAATCTTGATGAAGCTGCTGCGGCACTTGAGCATCTGATTGAGATTGATAAAAAAGTTTCAATAGCCAATTATTACCTGGCAAGAATCGCACAAAATAAGGGAGATGAAAAACAGGCAATTGCTTATTACCTTCGCGTGCAAGTTGTTCACGGTCAAGCCGGTGACTATGCTTTTGATGCTCAGCTACGAATTGGTGTCCTGCTGTCAATGCTGGGCAAACCTGACGAAGGACTGGCAAAGCTTAAGGCACTGGCAGAAGCGCATAGTGACTGGGCTTTACGTGTAAAAGCCTATCTTGCCCAGGGAGAAGTACTGCGCAAGCTACAGCGCTATGATGAAGGTGTAGAAATGTATAGCCGTGCCCTGCAGCAAAATCCTGAAGACACAAGCCTGCTTTATGCGCGTGGTTTAATGGCAGAAAAAGTTGATCGCCTCGATATGGCAGAAGCCGATTTATTAAAAGTGATAGCTATAGAACCGGATAATGCCGATGCCCTGAATGCATTAGGCTACACGCTGGCTGACCGCACAACAAGATACAGCGAAGCACTGAAGTACATCAAAAAAGCGGCTGAGCTGGTGTCTGATGACCCGGCGATACTCGACAGTTTAGGCTGGGTTAATTACCGCCTGGGTAGAATGGATGAAGCTCTGAAATGGCTGTCCAAAGCATTCGAGAAACTCAAAGATGCAGAAATTGCAGCGCATTATGGTGAAGTGTTATGGTATAGCAACCAAAAAGACAAAGCACGTGAAGTTTGGCATAAGGCTAAGGAAGTAGATGCAGAACATCCAGTGTTAGTCGAGACGCTTGAGCGGATAAAGCCTTAGATTCGTAGGGTGGATAAGCATAGCGCATCCGCCGCAACACCAACCAAAGGTGGATGCGTTTCACTTATCCACCCTACCAACTCAATTAATTATGTTTAAAAAATTCACCTCCCGCATGGTTGTATGTCTAGTCTGTTTAATTATTGCTTCATGTGCCACCGTCAAACAACAAATAACAACAACAGAAAAAATAAAAGCAGAACCCGCTGCCTGGGCTGCAGAACAGAAAAAACGGCAACAGATAAATAATTGGGAAATTCGTGGTCGCCTCGGAGTGCAAACACAAACTACAGGCGGCAGTATGGATATCATCTGGAAAAATGCAGATCAGGATTACTCTATTCGGCTCATTGCACCTTTAGGGTCGGGTAGTTATTGGGTGCAGGGGAACAGTGACTATGCCGAAATCCGTTTTCCTGATGGGAAGATCGATATGGTTAGTAATATCGACCTTGTTTTTACCTCAATATTGGACATTAATTTACCTGCCAGCGCAGTAAAAGACTGGATTCGTGGTTTGCCGAGCAAGACCTTAACAGTTGAGCAAATTAGCTGGAACAAACAGGGGTTGCTGACTAAAATAAAACAGTCCGGCTGGAATGTGGAAATGACAAAATACACAGGGGATAAAATATTGATGCCACATGCTATTTATTTGAGTCGTGATGACGATAGTGAATTAGATGTACGTTTGATATTGAGGCAGTGGTTGGTTGATTAAAATTTATGAATAGCATTACCTGTCCCGCGCCAGCAAAATTAAACCTGATGCTGCATATCACCGGGCAACGTGATGATGGTTATCACGAGTTACAGACAGTATTTCAGTTCATCGATTTTTCTGATGAAATTGAATTTAAGCTGAGAAATGATAGCCGCATTTTTCGTCATTGTGAAAATTTTGCCGTACCAGAAAATGAGGATATCATTATTCATGCCGCAAAATTGCTGCGGGAAAAATTCCACAGAAAATATCCTGGGCAGAAAAACCCCCTGGGTGCCGATATATATCTGCAAAAAAGTATTCCGATGGGGGCTGGCTTAGGTGGAGGTAGCTCTGATGCGGCAACCACCCTGGTGGCATTAAATATTTTATGGAAAATGCGATTTAGCGTTGATGAGCTTGCTGAGATGGGACTGGTTTTAGGTGCAGATGTTCCCGTTTTTGTGCGTGGTTTTGCTGCCTTTGCCGAAGGTGTGGGTGAAAAATTAACGCCGTTTTCGCCACCGAAAAGCTGGTATCTGGTGCTGATTCCGCCGGTGCATGTGTCGACAAAAGAAATTTTTTTAAATTCAGAATTGACAAGGGATTGTTCTACCATCAAAATGTGCGACCTTTCACGGCGTGAGTGGCAGAATGTATGTACACCGGTAGTGCTTAAAAACTACCCGCTAGTGTTGCAAGCCTTTGAACTTATTGATAAACATTCAAAAGCCTGCATGAGTGGAACAGGTGCTTCGGTATTTGCAAGTTTCGATACAAAAGCACAGGCAGAAGACGTTTTGCAACAAATTAGAAAGAATCCGGCTGTTTCTGAGGTCATGGAATCCTGGATTAGCTTTGTTGCCAAAGGTTTAAATCAATCGCCACTGCACCATTTTTTAGAATCTCAGGCCAGTATTTAGGTACTGTTTTGAGTAAATTAATTATTGGGCCATCGCCAGGCAGTAAGGCACCAGCTGCTTAGTGATCACGGGATCCTGGCATGCGCAGGTTTTAGGC
>CAYQXD010000125.1:0-9996 GCA_964421315.1 uncultured Thiotrichaceae bacterium
CTACAGACTATTTACCTAATACACTGAGAACCCCTACAGACTAAACAACCAACATTAAAACCAAACCCATTGGTGAAAAATTGCTAACACAACTTAAAAAACTAGCCTTTGCTTCACTGATTTTTGCCAGCGCACTTCTCAGTGGCTGTGAGCAACCTGCCAAACAAATCAATTACAGTATTTTTGCCTTTGGCACGTTAATTGATATTACACTTTATGATGTTAATCAAAATCAGGCCGAGGCTGCGTTTGAGCAATTACAAAAAGATTTTGATTTCTATCATCAACACTGGTCACCATGGACAGATGGTGATCTGGCTCAGCTAAATAGTCAGCTAGAAAATAGTCAGGCAGAAAAGGGCAATAACAACCCAGACAGCAATATAGCCCTGCCGCTGCCCGAACACCTGGTGGCATTAATTAAAACTTCCATTGAATTAAGCCAGCAAAGTGAACATTTTTACAACCCAACCATTGGACAATTAATTAACCTCTGGCAATTTCATAAATATCAGGATGAAAACATTCGACCACCTGCAAACAGCCAGATTCAGCGTTTAATAAAAGCCAGGCCGCAAATGAGTGATTTATCACTCAATAAGCAAAACCGGTTAATCAATACCAATCCTTCAGTATCGTTAAACTTCGGCGCTTTTGCAAAAGGTTATGCCATTGCGCTTGAGATGAAACAGCTACAAAAACTGGGCATCCAGAATGCAGTGATTAATGCTGGCGGGGATTTAAGCGTGATCGGTCAGCATGGCGAACGCCTGTGGAACATAGGCATCCGCCACCCTCGTGAGCAAGGCATCCTGGCGAGCATTGAAGTAAAACACAATGAAAGCATTTTCACCTCCGGCGATTATGAACGCTTTTATTTTTACCAGGGCAGGCGTTTTCATCACATTCTTGACCCAGCCACCGGTTATCCCACAACAGACGCACAATCCGTTACCATTATGCACCAGGATGCTGGACGCGCTGATGCAGCTGCCACAGCTATTGCTGTTGCCGGTAGTCAAAACTGGCAGCGTATCGCAAAAAACATGGGCATTCGCCATGTTATGCTAGTGGACGCAAAGGGCAATATTCACCTGACACCGGCAATGCATAAACGATTAAAATTTTTAAATAAATCACCCGCTTTACACATTATTGTTAGTGAAGAACTATAATCCCTAATGAACCATAATGGTAAAACGCGTAACTTCTCAATACCTCACACAGACTGTCATCTCGACCATAGGGAGAGATCTTATACAACGGCGGCCAAGATCTCTCCCTATGGTCGAGATGACAAAACCAACCTGCCTCCTGTTTATTGAGTAGTATGGTTATGCCAGGGTGCAACCAATGAATCATTTAGACAACTTAAAATTAATTTCTGACGATGCAAAAGCGCAGAACAATTCAGGCAAAGATAACCGATAACGACCGTTTTGGCATGACCTTCTTTCTTGTCAGCATATTTCATGGCATGGTTATTTTAGGCATCACCTTCAGCATCGTGCCCCCTGCTGACAGCAAGGTTACGCCTGCTCTCGATATCATTCTGGTACAAACCCAGTCACCCAATGATGCTGAAGACGCCGATTATTTAGCACAGGTATCACAGCAAGGCGGCGGCAATGCAGCCGAAAAAGCCAGACCCAGAGAGTTATTCAGCGCAGCCACTTTATCTAACCAGTCTGGCATCACCAAACAAAGCTATGCACAACAAAGTTCCAATTCACAACAACATCAAAAACAGAACGAGCAGTTAGCTTTACTCACACAAGATAATGCCAAACACTTCATCAATACGCAGCAAAAATCAACCAAAACGGAGGATAGCCACACAATAAATGAATTCAATGCCCGCGAAAATACACAAACAGCGTTGCTAGCAGCCGAAATCAGCAACACCATTGAGCAACAGGCAAGTATTGAGAGAACACGCTACTTAAACTCAAGCACCAAAGCATTTACTCCTGCAAAATATATGCATGAATGGATCAGGAGTGTAGAGCGCGTAGGCAACCTTAATTATCCAGACCAGGCCAAACGAGAAAAACTGAGCGGTACATTAATCCTGGATGTCGTTATACGTGCTGATGGCAAGCTGCTGAAAACTGATTTGCGTCAGTCCTCCGGTCACCAGATTCTTGATGATGCAGCAAAACGTATTGTACAACTGGCAGCACCTTTTTCTGTCTTCCCGAAAAAACTTCGCCAGGAAGCGGATGTCATACATATTACCCGTAGCTGGGAATTTTCAAACAACAACCAAATCCGCACACGCTAACATTAACCTGAATATTTGTGACTATAAAAGAACAATCCAGAGCCGCAATAACCAGTGATAACCTGACCGGTCATTTTCTTATCGCCATGCCTTCACTCAAAGACGGTTTTTTTAATCAGGCAGTCACCTATATCTGTGAACATGATGAAAATGGGTGTTTTGGCATCATTATTAACCAGCAAACAAACTTAACTCTGAAACAAATCACCACAGAAATGGCCATTGAGACCAGTAAAAATTACGACGACAAACAACCGGTCTTTATTGGTGGGCCAGTTGATCAGGGACGCGGCTTTATCCTGCACCAACCAGCAGGTAACTGGCAATCCAGCCTTAAGGTGAACGACAAAGTTACCTTAACCACCTCAAAAGATATTCTGCAGGCAATCGTAAAAAATGAAGGCCCGCAAGATAGCATTGTCGCTTTAGGTTATGCAGGCTGGGCCGCTGGTCAACTTGATAATGAAATGGCAAGCAACACCTGGTTAAGCTGCCCGGCAGATGAGCAGATTATCTTTAACACACCAGTAGAAGAACGTTGGAAAGCTGCGGCAAAATTAATTGGTGTTGATTTATCATTAATGAGTAGTGATGCCGGGCATGCTTGAAAACCACAAAAGCAACTGTAACCATATAGATTTTAGTTAAATCCCATGCATTAAACGCAGGCGCGAAAAGTATTCACTTTGACAACGCCAAAATCATCATTCTATGACAAATAAAAACCAGAAATCATGCACTAGGAGCTTGTCCGAGAATAGAAATCGTAGCAAAAATCACAGAAAGGTTATAAGGTGAGTTTATTGAATGAGGCGAATAGCACCGCTATTTAACGATTTCAATAAGCTCAGATTATGACCTATATGGGATTTGCAGTAGGTTCTCTATTCTCGGACAAGCTCCTAGCTTGCAGATTACTAATTACCAATCCCAGTATTTTGCCCACGAACTAATAAAACGCAGCTCAGCCAATAGCCTTGAAAAGCTTATAAGCACTTTGATGGATGCCCAGGTTGAGGCGGCACTGTTCGCGTTCAAATCACCGCTTTCATCCGGCGCTATTCTGGCAAAGGGATAACTTACAAGCCCTGCCATCAAGTCAAAGAAAAATTTTTGTTCCCATGCGGCTTGTGAGAACGAGGTACGGGTAGTTTAAAAAAGGCACTGTAAATAAACTATTAGTTTATTAGTGAGGCAAAATGTAAACTTGAAGTTTACAAATGTAGAGAATAAATCCAATTAAAGTAGAAAAAAGAATAAAAATACGATATAAAGTAAACTATGAGTTTACATAATAGAAATAAATTAAACAAATTACTGGGTTTACTGCCAGAAGGAGTGGCGGTGCCAAGTAAATGGTTGGCTAATCAAGGGTATTCGCGTCAGTTGGTGCGTAAATATGTTCAAAGTAAATGGTTGCAATCATTAGGGCGTGGCGCTTACGCCCAGGCGCAGACGGTACTCAACTGGCAGGGACTGGTGTTGGGTATACAGCATTTTTCGCATTCTTCCTTTCATGTGGGCGGCGTTTCAGCACTGAATCTTCAGGGCTATGCGCATTATTTACCTCTAGGAAAGGACAGTAAAGGCAGCAGCGAAACCATCCACCTTTGGGGGCAGGGTAAAGTGCCTGCCTGGGTTAAGGCGGTAGCTATATTTGAAACATTACAATTTCATTCACGACAGTTGTTTGATGAATCAGCACGCCATGTCGGCTTCGAATTAATACCGGCAGGTGTGCGTAATTTGCAATTACAGGTTTCTTCACCTGAACGCGCCATAATGGAAGTGCTTTATGATGTACAAGATGATGAACACGCCTTTACCCACGCGCTTGAACTGTTTGAAGGTTTGACCAGTTTGCGACCTAAATTGGTTAATGCATTACTACAGCATTGTCGCAGCATCAAAGTGAAACGTCTGTTTTTATTTATGGCTGATCAGTTCAGTTACCCATGGATAACGCGAATAGAAAAAAATCAGTTGCAATTAGGCAGTGGTAAACGAGTGATAGTAAAAGGTGGAAAACTGGATAAACATTATTTAATCACTGTGCCAGAACACCGGAATCAATAACTAGGGTGTATAACTAATATGCTTGACAGGAACACACCGTATTATCATCAGGTAACACTGTTGGTCGCAGTATTGCCACTGGTAGCAGAGGAATCCTGTTTTGCACTGAAAGGCGGCACGGCAATTAATCTATTTGTGCGAAACATGCCAAGGTTATCCATCGATATTGATTTAACCTACCTGCCACTTGAAGGCAGAACCATTGCATTACCCGCTATTACAACTGCGCTCCGTAACATGGCACAAAGAATAAGCAAAGTACTGCCAAACACAAGCGTTGAAGCATTAAAAGACGCACAGGGAAATAGTCTTAAATTAATCATCATGCGACAGAGTGTAAAAATAAAAATTGAGGTATCGCCAGTTATGCGGGGAAGCCTGCTAACACCGGTAACAATGGATATAAACCCACAGGTTGAAAATCAGTTTTCTTATGCCAGTATGCCGGTACTTGACTGGCATGAATTATATGCAGGAAAATTATGTGCAGCACTCGACAGGCAGCATCCGCGTGATTTATACGATATAAGCATACTGCTTGAAAACGAAGGTATAACCGATGCACTGATGGATGCCTTTATGGTGTATTTAATTAGTGGTAATCGCCCCATTGCAGAAATGCTATCGCCGAACCCAATTTCACTGGCGGCTGCATTTAACGAACAGTTTGTTGGTATGACGGTTAAAGAAACCACATTACCGTTGCTGGAAGCGACACGCAAAACCTTCATACAGCAAATAAATACTCAATTAACCGATAAGCAAAAACAGTTTTTGCTTTCCTTTAAAGCCATGCAACCGGACTGGCAGCTACTGAATACAGGCGATGCCAGCTATTTACCCGCTGTACAGTGGAAGCTGTTAAATATTAAAAAAATGTCGGTAAAAAAACATAAACTGGCAATGGCAAAGCTTGAGATGGTTTTAGGTGGGAATAATTAGAAGAGACCCCAGTGATAAATACAGGATTATAGTAAGCACAAACATTGACAACCATTGATTGAATTGCTCATATCCTGTTGATTTAATTATTGGTTGTTGAATTTAGGTGCTTGATAAATCAATGAATGTCTATGATATTGATATTTTTTGGTGCCATTTAACAAGATAATTCCTAATTCAGAAAACGAAAACAAGTTCGCAAATAGCGAATTATATTGACAGGCGGCGAACTTGCATGTTCTAATGCATTCGTTGTTTGGATGAGATGATTTTCGCCAGCTATGCATTGGGATGGACTTGTTTTATCCTGCGGGGGTTCGCCCCTACCGTAACCACGGGCACAACCGTTATCCGTGTATCGCATTATTACGTTTCTACCACGATACCGAATACCAACTGTACCAGATGTGGACCTCATGGATAGGAATCCATGGGTGAGATAGCACAGGGTTTATTACCAATAACTCTCATTCTTCGTGTTGGGTGAGAAGGTTAATCATGCTGATTGACCTATAACACGGAGAAAATTTAGATGAAGCTTTTTATAAAGGCAAACAACTATTGGCAAACACTTAGGAGGAAGAAACTCCGACCAGGTATCAGAAGAGTCATGTGGTGGATTGTTAAACTAGCCTTAGTAACACTGCGCTTAGTTTGCAAGCTGATTGATTTTTTTGATGGAGGCGTAGGTACTGATGACTAAGTGGTTCCTTGTGTAATTATTTTTATAGGTATTGGCATGTTGAACGAAGCGTTAAAGAAAATAAGAGTGTTCCACGAAATGAAGCAAGTTGATCTTGCTAAAGACTTGAACATTTCTAAGTCATACCTTTCCGAAATTGAATCTGGTCGTAAGTCTATTTCTATGGACATATTACAAAAATATGCTGAGATCTTTTCGGTTCCAGTGTCTTCTCTATTGTTGTTTTCAGAAAATTTGGATGCAGCAAAAGCATCTGATAAGTTGCGTTTAAAGTGTGCCAATAAAATTATAAAAATAATGGAATGGGTTAGCGTGCGTCATGAAACCAACAACGAAGCGTAGACGAAAGCCGCGTATTAAATCCAAGAATAAATCTTATTCACTAAAAGATTCACCGTTTTACAACCTCACTACAAAAAAACGACTAGAAAAACTGCTAGGTAAGTCTGTAAATGAATTAAATGATTTGTTATCTGAAAACAACTACCGTGTGTTCTTCATTAAAAAAAATAGCAAGCAGAGAGAAATTCAAGCACCTACATATGAGCTAGATGTTGTTCATACGCGTATCGCCAGCCTGTTAGTACGCTTAGCTACGCCAGATTACTTGCACTCTGGTGTGAAGGGGCGATCTAATATAACTAATGCCATGGTACATATAGGTGACCATCCTATTTTAACCATGGATATAAAAAAGTTCTATCCATCAGTAACAAAAAAAATCGATATATCATTTTTTTCATAAGACAATGAGTTCAGCATCAGATGTCGCTGGTGTATTAGCTGAACTATGTTCTTACAACGATCATATACCTACCGGAAGTAGGTTGAGTATGCCACTTTCATTTTGGGCAAACTATAAAATGTATTCGAACATACACTCATATTGCTTGCATAAAGAAGGAACGATGTCAGTCTTTGTTGATGATCTAACTTTTTCTGGAAAAAATGTTAATAAACTATTTAGAAATAGTGTTGAAGTAATTATAAAAGATGCCGGACTTATTGTTCATCCGGATAAAACGAAGTTATATAGTCGTGATAAACCGAAGTTAATTACTGGAGCTATAGTTCATGGCAATGGAATGAATGTACGGAATAAACACCAAAAAGCCATTTATACGTTATTTTCAGATATTCCAGAATGTACAGATGATGCCCAACTTGAAAAAATGCAAAAGGAGCTGGTTGGAAGATTAAATGCCGCTGGTCAAATAGATCCGGCATTTAAACAAAGAGCCTCACAGGTAAGGCGAGTAGGCTTGAAAAGAAAAAATATGGACACCCATTGATTGGGTTGCTTATATCCTGTTGATTTAATTTTCGATTATTGAATTTAGGTGTTTGGCAAATTTTTGAGTGCCCATGATTTTGTCATGGCATACAAGAGACAAATGGAAACTGGTTCGAGGTTTCTGAAATATTTTCTACAAAATGGCATGAAAAAGAATTGGCATGTAGATTAATTAAGCAAAAATGGCGCGATAAAAAATGAACATGGAATCAATAATCATTAAAGAAACTGACCTGTTGCGGATAACTTTGAACCATTACACTTGCCATCCAGGCCATTGTTTACCGCCTTGTAAATAGCCTGATAGTCTATGTCTGCTACCAGCTAATAGGTATACTACCCCCAGAATACACGCGGGCTGTCTTTGATTGCCTGAAAATGACCCGTAACTCCCAACTGATTTCAGTGGGTGAGGCTAGAGCGTAGATTTGCCGTGGCAGATATCATACAAGTCTTTGTTTAAATATAGATTAGAGTTACAATTTCAACCTCTACTGCCTGTACCTGTCAAACCTATGACGGAATAAAACAATTAAGGATAAATAAATGAGTAATTTCTTTGCTGAACAAAGTGATTTAACTGCTGCCAAAGTTAAAATTTACAAGGAATATATAACTGGTTATTTGCCTAAAATATTACAAACTTTTAAACATTGCTTAATTGCTGATTTATTTTGTGGTGCCGGAAAAAATGGTACTCAAGATGGCAGCCCATTAGTGTTAATCAAGCAGACAGAATATATTCTAACAAGCCCGGCTTTGAATAAACTTACTCTAGATATTGAGATACTGTTAAACGATAACGATAAGAAAAATATTGATAACTTAAAATTACAGCTTGATAATACCTATCACCCTTCTATAAAAATACACCCAATAAAAAATACAGATTTTCAAAATATTCTTACTGAAATATTACAAGAATTCAAAACAAATAAAATCCCAAAATTCTTTTTTCTTGATCCATTTAAATATTCTGATGTAACAATTGATAATCTAAAAGACTTAATGGCTTTACCATATTCAGAAGTATTTTTATTTGCCCCCATATTCCATAGCTATAGATTTTCAAATGAAGGAGACTACTCAAAGGATCATAAAACAAGAATATTTGTAGAAGAATTTACAACAAGAGGAATGGCAAACTATGATGGCATAGATGATTTCATGCAATCAATTAAAGACAAAATAAAAAAAGAATTAAACTTAGATTATGTACGCCCTATATTACTTGATGATGGAAAGTGTAAAAATGCAATTTTCCTTTTAACAAAACATCAAGCAGGAATGCTATTAATGAACAAAATAGCATTAAAACAATCTGATGATGGAAAAGGTGTAAATATTAAAGATCAACAATCTGGACAAGGCGATATGTTTGGAACTCAGGGAACTTCAAGATTTGAAGTGTTTGCTAAAAATTTAGAACTAACGTTAAAAAATAATAAACAAATGACTAATGCAGAAATTGTTGATTTTACTATTATGGAAGAGTTCTTACCAAAAAATGCAAAAGATATTTTAAATGACCTTTGTACTAATAATAAACTAACTGTCTATAATGGATCAGATAATATCACCAGCAAGAAAGGCCAATGGAATATTAGTGAGAAAATATCAAAAACCATAAACTTTACTTATGACCACTAAAACTCAAATAGAATGGACGGAGCAAACATGGAACCCAACCACAGGTTGCACTAAAGTATCGGCTGGATGCAAACATTGCTATGCCGAGGTAATGGCAAAACGATTAAAAGCTATGGGGGCAAATGGTTATCAAAATGGTTTTGAGTTGAGTTTGTTACCAGAGCGGCTAAATCAACCGATTAAGCGCAAAAAACCCACCACTTATTTTGTCAATTCAATGAGTGATTTATTTCACGAAGATGTACCTTTTTCATTTATTGATAAGGTGTTTGATGTGATTAGACAAACACCACAGCATCGTTACCAGATACTAAGCAAACGAGAAAACCAGCTTTTGGCGTATTTTAAAAATAGAAATGTGCCTGACAATGTCTGGTTGGGCGTAAGTGTTGAGAATATTAAAGAAGGATTGCCCCGCATGGAGGTTTTAAAAAAGATACCTGCAAAAATCCGTTTTTTGTCTATTGAGCCATTGCTGGAGGATTTGGGTGAGGTCGATTTTTCTGATATTCACTGGGTGATCGTTGGAGGTGAAAGCGGCAACAAAGCAAGACCCATGAAGGAGGCGTGGGTATTAAATATTCAAGCGCAATGCGACGAACAAAATATCGCTTTCTTCTTTAAACAATGGGGTACCTGGGGGGCTGATGGAATTAAACGTAATAAGCACAAAAATGGCAAACTACTTAACAATAAGATTCACCACACTTACCCGATCTCCGTTCATCTTTAAGCTGTCCAAAGCAGGAGATAAAAAAGTATGGCAGCACTTTGCTCTAAGCTAATATGTCAGTGAGTCGAGCGATTAAAGAAATAGAATGTGATATGCCAGACTTGGCTCCGTGATGCCCTGCAACAGCCTAAGAAATAATGAAAACATATGGCAAAAAATAAACTCGAACTCACCTGGATAGGCAAAGACAAACGCCCCAAACTGGAGCCGCGTATTTTACTGGAAGACCCAGGTAAATCGTATCATGCAAAACAGCGCGTGACGGATAATGATATTTTTGATAATAAATTGATTTTTGGGGATAATTTGTTGGC
>CAYQXD010000126.1:0-9985 GCA_964421315.1 uncultured Thiotrichaceae bacterium
CCCAACTGCTGAAAGCCCAGTTCTTTAGACCAGTCAGTGATCAGTTGCAGAAGCTGGGCGTAATTGATGTCTTTTGAGGTTTTTGGCACGGGAGGGGGCGGTTTTAAGTCGTAAGTCGTAAGTAACAGATTGTAGAGTCTAGCAGATAGTCTGTTATCCCTGACTGCAACAGTAGGGTTTTGTGCTTTTGCCTATAACTTAAAACTTACAACTTAAAACTTTTTTATACTAAAATAGTGCCCCGATTCAACCATCACAAGAAAATATTATGTCCGTTCGTACCCGTTTTGCCCCAAGCCCCACCGGTTATCTCCACGTTGGTGGTGCTCGTACTGCATTATTCTCATGGTTATACGCCAGAAAAATGGGTGGTCAGTTTATTTTGCGTATTGAAGATACCGATCGTGAACGCTCAACTGAAACATCGGTTAATGCTATTTTAGAAAGCATGGAATGGTTGGGGCTGGATTACGATGAAGGGCCTTTTTATCAGACGCATCAGTTTGAGCGTTACAAAGAAGTCATTCAACAATTGCGCGAAAGTGGTGATGCTTATTTTTGTGACTGTAGTAGAGAAAGATTAGGTGAGTTGCGCGAGCAGCAGATGGCAAACAAGGAAAAACCACGTTATGACGGTTGTTGTCGCGAAAAAAAATTAGCCGCTGCAGATAACACCGTAGTGCGGTTCAAAAACCCGCAGGAAGGTGATGTGGTTATTGATGACATGGTTAAAGGCCGTGTGGTGATTAATAATCGCGAGCTGGACGATTTAATTATTGAGCGCAGTGATGGCATACCGACTTACAACCTGACTGTAGTGGTTGATGATTGGGATATGAAAATAACACATGTCATTCGTGGTGATGACCATTTAAACAATACACCGCGCCAGATAAATATTTTAAACGCATTAGGTGCAGAGCTTCCAGTGTATGCACATGTGCCGATGATTCTGGGTGATGATGGCAAGCGTCTGTCAAAACGCCATGGCGCGGTAAGCGTCATGCAGTATAAAGAAAACGGCTTTTTGCCTGAAGCCTTAATGAACTATCTGGTTCGTCTGAGCTGGTCGCACGGTGATCAGGAAATTTTCAGCCGTGAAGAAATGATTGAACTGTTTGATGCAGTGGACATAAACACATCAGCTTCAGCGTTTAATAGTGAAAAATTGCTCTGGTTGAATCAGCATTATATAAAAACCAAAAAACCTGAAGTTCTGGCGCAGCAGATGCAGGATTACATAAAAGATGCCGGTTACACGTTAGACAATGGCCCTGAATTGTGTGTCGTATTGAACGTGTTTCAGGAGCGTTGTAATACACTGGTTGAGCTGACAGCAGACATACGTTTTCTTTATGATGACTTTGATGAATATAATGCAAAACAGGCGAAAAAGCAGTTTAAAGAAACAACCTTACCCATTCTCGAAAGTTTAAAGCAGAAATATTCCGAGTTAACTAACTGGACAGCAGAAGCGATACATCACGTTGTAGAAGATACAGTGAATACACTCGAAGTGGGCTTTGGCAAAGTAGGCCAGCCGTTACGTCTGGCGGTTACCGGCCACGGCAAGTCCCCCTCAATTGATGTCACCCTGGAATTGCTTGGTAAAGAAAAAACCTTACAACGTCTGCAGCAGGCAATCAGTTTCATTAAAAGGTAGTGGTAGGTTGGGGTGAGGCACGAACCCCAACAAACCGCCACGATGCCCTCTCCATCCTTTGGTTCGTTAGCAGCACGCCCATATGCCACTACTGTTGGGGTTCGTGCCTCACCCCAACCTACAAATCACCAACTTAACTGCCAGCTTTTTTATTTCCGTCTGGCAAGCCCCATAAGACCCAGCATACCTGAACCAAACAACCAGACCGCAGCAGGTACTGGCACAGCGCTAACAGTTGTAACCGAGCAGTTGCCTGAGCCTGCAACATTGGATGACCCAGGAGTAATGCAACCCAGTTCAAAATCAAGTAAATTATTATTACTGTCCACACCATCAGTAATACGAGAAAGACTAAGAATGCCGGTGCTATTATCTTTAATGGTCAACGCATCACCTTCTGTGTAAGGCGACAATAAACCTTCATACGACAAACTGTCCAGCAAATCAGTGCCATCATAAAGCGCAATTGCATCCGGTGCCCCATTTTGAAACCAGCTATTTGATGAGGTGAAGCTGTAATTGCAATTTGCCACCAGATTCACATTACTGCACACAACAAAATAACTGTTAGCGTTAATACTGAAACCGCTTAAATCTATGTTTTCATAAACTGATGAGTTAAAACCATTGATTAAATCGATAGAATAGTTATCCAGCAAAATGTTCGAATTACCTGAGTTAAATAATTCAATAAATTCAGCGTCATCATTACCTGGCTGGTCATAGTCTATTTCATTAATAACAATAGCTGCATGACTGCTGAAAGCAAAACAAGCTGTTAATGCCAAAAGCCCCAGTGAGATATTTTTGGAATTTTTCATTTTAATACTCCTTGTTGTTAAAAATGCGCAGGAATGCGCGTCAAAACACCGTGTTTTGAATTTGATTTGAAGCTAAAGCGCCTGCGTGCAAGGCGATTTATAAAATTGATTTGATATAAATAATTGAAATAAGCGCTTAAGATAAACTGAAAGCAACAAGCAGAAGTTGTTAGCCGAGGCATGGCTGCTGGTATTGAAAGGTGTTGTATATTTGGCGTGAAAAGCAGAATGCGCCAGATCCATCTGACCCGTGCCAGTTTGCCCGTGTATATTTGATAGCGGGACATTTATATCTTCCTTGTTCATGTTGTTGATTCCCTAATAAAGCAAATACTAACTAATCATTTATGGATTTGCAAATATGTGATTTTTGTTTATGTGAGAAATGAATCTCAAAGAGTGTGTTATCGCATTGGACTTGCAGAAGTTTTTATCTTCTTTCTTTACTAAAAAGCCGATTCAATATAAGATGCGAATCCCATTTTGGGGCTATAGCTCAGCTGGGAGAGCGCAACACTGGCAGTGTTGAGGTCAGCGGTTCGATCCCGCTTAGCTCCACCATTTTACTATTCGTATCATCCGCGGTACTTACCCCTTATGGCTCCCCCGTTCCATCCTTTGGTTCGTAAACGCCACATCCCCCGGATCACGTCCGGGGCAGGCTATGTGGCACTACTCGGGGCTTACGTGATAAATTGTTCCTGACAATTTATTCTACCCTAATCCCAGCAAATCTCTGTAACCCAGTCAGAGATTACCTGGCTTCACTGTTATTCTGAACGACAGTGAAGAATCTTAAGCTTGTACTGATCGGTAGCACGTAATATATAAAATTGGATAGTTGCATTATTAAGGAGCGGTACTAATGAGTGTAAGGCCTTTTTTTGAAATCAAACACCATGGTGCAGTCAATGGCGTTACTGGCTCATGCCATGAGTTGTTGTTAGCAGATGGCTCGGGTGTTTTAATTGATTGTGGATTATTTCAGGGAGCAGAAATATCTAAAGATGCTGATAAAGTCGATCAGCTAAAAATAGATTTTCCTGTTGATCATATAAAGGCATTGGTAGTAACCCATGTGCATATAGACCATGTTGGGCGAATACCTTATTTATTAGCCGCAGGCTTTCGTGGCCCGATTATTTGCAGTGAAGCCTCGGCAGTATTGTTGCCACTGGTTTTAGAAGATGCATTAAAAATTGGTTTTACTCGTAATGAACGATTAATAAAAAAGTTTTTATCGCAAATTCAGTCGCAAATTGTGTCTTTGCCTTATAAAAAATGGTTTTCCCTGAATTCGTTTAATAATTTACATGGCAAGTCCAACAAGAACAGTATGGGCTTAAAAGTAAAACTGAAAGAAGCAGGTCATATTCTTGGTTCTGCTTATATTGAGTTTGCTCTTACCCAGGTAAAGCAAAAGCAGCCCAGCCAAAAACAGTCCATGCAAAAACAACGTATCGTTTTCTCTGGCGATTTAGGTCCTCCTTATACACCGTTATTATCCGCCCCAAAATCGCCTTATCGCGCAGACTGTCTGGTTATAGAAAGCACCTATGGCGATAAAAATCACGAAAACAGGCGTGCACGATTAAAAAGGTTAAAGACGGTTATTGTTTTGGCATTAAAAAACCGGGGTGTTATTCTTATTCCTGCTTTTAGCATTGGTCGAACCCAGGAATTACTGTATGAATTAGAAACATTAATACATCAGGGAGCTTCGCAGCGGCTAGCTAAAAACCTCAACTGGCAGGATCTGGAAATTATCGTTGATTCGCCACTAGCCGCTAAATTTACACAGGCCTATCGCCAATTAAAACCCATGTGGGATAAAGAGGCAAAATCCAGATTAAAATCTTTACGCCACCCGCTTAATTTCGACCAGTTACTAACCATTGATGACCATAAAACACATTTGCAAACAGTAAAATATTTGGCGAAAACAGCCAGACCCACTATTGTTATCGCTGCCAGTGGTATGTGTACAGGGGGACGCGTGGTTAATTATTTAAAAGCTTTATTGCCGGATAAACGAAATGATGTATTGTTTGTAGGCTATCAGGCCAAAGGCACACCAGGGCGGATTATTCAAAAATACGGTCCACAGCACGGCTATGTTGAACTGGATGGTGAAAGATTTGATATCAATGCCAGCATACACACCATCGGTGGCTACTCTGCCCATGCTGACCAATCGGATTTAATTAAATTTGTGAAGCGCATGCGCTTTAAGCCGAAACAGATACGCATCGTACACGGTGATGATGAGGCTAAACGGGTTTTGAAGCAAAAATACGAAAAGTTGTATAATGTTGATGTTATCGTGCCTTAATTCAAAAAATGAAAAAAGTTTTTTGTCGTAGTATGTTAGCTACCGTGTATGCTGTTAAAAATCAGGTGTTATACTTTACCAATGACAGAGAAATATCATCTTGATCCCGTGATTATAAAAACGATTATTGCCAAATTGCCTGATGTGCAGGCAATTTATCGTTATGGCAGTGCAGGTAGTGTGCATGAACGACACGATAGCGACATAGATATTGCAATCCTGGCAAGTCGTATCGTGCCCTTTCAGGAAATGATAGAACTGGCTGCAACGTTGATGGATTTAACAGCACGTGATATTGACTTACATGATTTGAGAAAATTGCCAGTTACTTTAAGAGTTCAAATTGTTCTTCAAGGTAAACGTATTTATTGTGTGGATAGAGTTGCAGCAGAAACCTATGATACCCACACGCTTTCAGACTATGTCAGGTTGAATGAAGAAAGGCACCTTATATTAAAGGATATTCAACAGCGAGAGCAGATATATGGATGAAGTATTGCTTGGAAAAGCAGACATAATAGAACGCTGTTTGCAACGCATTGATGCTGTGTACCGTGGCGCAGAAAACGAATTAGAAACCAATATTACCAAACAGGATTCTATTTTATTAAATATTCAACGCATGTGTGAAGCCTCAATTGATGCGGCTATGCACCTGGTGCGTTATTACAAATTAGGTATCCCTCGAGATAGTCGCCAGTCATTCACCATGTTGGTAAAGGCAAACCTGCTTGACCCGCAGCTTGGTAAATACCTTGAGGCGATGGTCGGTTTTCGTAATATAGCGGTACATAATTATACGGAGATTGATATGGCTATCGTGCGGAATATATTAAATGAGCGCCTGGTTGATATGAAAACATTTGCACAGTATTTGATAAAACAAAGCCTGCCAGAAGAGTAAAAAGTATTTATCAGTTTATACGCTCAACCGGCCAGGATAATTGTCGCCTGACCGGGCAGGTTGATTGTTGCCTAATAAAATGAATAACAACATTGGATTTTCATATTAAGAATAACAATAAAAGCATGATAATATGATCACATAAAAACCAAAGGAGTTAGTCTTCTATGTGTGCAGCCAAAGCAATCGAACATTATAGCTATGATGATTATTGTCACTGGGAAGGGAAGTGGGAGCTGATAGCGGGTGCGCCCATGGCAATGACACCTTCTCCTGCCATTATCCATCAGGCTATAGCCGCTAAAATACTTTATGAATTAATGAGTTCGATTGGGGGTTGTGATCGGTGCCTGGTGCTGATGGAAGAAGACTGGAAAGTAAGCGAAGATACGGTAATAAGACCCGATGTCGTCCTGATCTGTGATGAGCCAAATGATAAATACATCACCAGAGCACCAGAAATCATTGTAGAAGTCATCAGTAAAACCACCGCCAAACGCGATGAAGTCTTTAAGTTTGAAATATACGAAAGAGAGAAAGTGCCTTTCTATATTATTGTTTACCCGGACGATTGTAAGGCAAAGCTTTATAAACTGGAAAATAATAAATACTCCAAACAAGGTGATTTTTCCAAAGAAACTTATAGTTTTGAGGGTACAATCTGTAATGCAAAAATAGACTT
Source organism: uncultured Thiotrichaceae bacterium (assembly GCA_964421315.1). Lineage (GTDB taxonomy): Bacteria > Pseudomonadota > Gammaproteobacteria > SZUA-229 > SZUA-229. The sequence continues at coordinate 6,403 of CAYQXD010000126.1, forward strand.
TGACGCAGTGTTTAGAGCGTTTAGAGGGCGTTAATGTCGAAGCCTGTCACCATGTTTTGTTGTCTGGTAAATTAAGAATGTTTCCGGGGTGGTGATGCCGAGTTAGGGAACTACAGGCTCCTGGAAAAGATGTACCTGATGCCTGTGCTGATGTAGAATCGCTAATTCAGAATTATGGCTATCCAACTTAACTAAAGTTAAATGAAGGAATTGCTCAATTTGTTGACCGGTTAATGATATTGAGAGACTCCTTCTGTGTCATGAAAGAACAAGAACATATAACCAATCGAATAAATCGGCTGGCGATATGCTATCACGTCTGGAACAGAACGGTGTACTGCACGCACTCCAGGTATTGATTAAAAACGCAATAGGCAAGGCTAAGCAGATTCTCAAAGCGATGGGAGAGCCAGTACCCGTATCCGCTTATGATGCACTAGCAGCACTTGCGCGACTAAGGGCAATTAGCGATGCAGACTTACCGGCATGGAACGCTATCATTGGCCTGCGAAATCGCATTGTGCATGAGTATTTGAATATTAATATAGAACGTGTGCTTGAACTCGTACGTGCAGATCAGTACAAATTTGTAACTGAGTTTTTGTTGGCACCAGTAAACGATAATTGAATTCTTTTTTCTACCAATAGCATAATTAAATAATGTGCCCCCAGAATTACCCGTTTTCAATAGGCTAAACACTGATTCAACTATAACTCTGCAGGGTATCAATCCGAATATTTATCCATCCTTTGGTTCGTAAACGGTGCATCCATGCACTACTACTCTTACCGATGTTTTACAACGTGTCAGTTTACCCCCTAAGCCACCGGCTTTGAGTCGGTGGAGTATTCACATTGATTCTAATAATAAATTTGTTTATACTAAGTTTAAACGTCGGAGGGAGAGCTTAGTTATGCGTGAAGTATTGTTAGATATTAAAAAATGGGGTAACAGTCTCGGTGTGCGCATACCTGCAGCAGTGGCAAAAGAAGCGCATCTACATTTAGATCAAAAGGTTAGTTTAAGCGTTGATCAAGGACGTGTTATTATTTCATCAGTAGATAACAAATTTATAACATTAGAGCAGCGTCTATCTCAGTTTGACTCTAAAGTTCATGGCGGTGAGGCGATGGAGGTTGATGAATTTTCCGGCGCTGAAAAATGGTAAATTGGATACCATCAAGACAAGATATTATTTGGATAGATTGTTCACCACAGGCTGGCAATGAAATGCGCAATCTTCATCCGTTTGTAGTTCTATCACCCAGATCATTCAATGATAAAACCTCCCTGGTTTTAGGTTTGCCAATGACTACTGCAAACTATAACAAAACCAACCCTTTTGCTATTGATGTTGGATTGGTTAAGAAACAGGGAAAACAGAAAAATGGCTATGTATTATGTCACCAGGTTAAATCTTTTGATTGGAGAGCAAGAGGTGCGTCACCCCATCCAATGAAAAAATTAGAAAAAACAAAATTTGACCAAACTTGTGCCATATTGAATCAAATTATTGATATAGCCTGATTTGTATTAGAGTCGACAACGCCCTCGAAAAACACCGTTTCTTAATATGCGATTAAGTAAAGCAGAAATTAATAATTTTAAAACATCGATTTTTTCGCTTGATAAAGAGGCAAAATTGTATCTCTTTGGTAGTCGTACAGATGACCAAAAGCGAGGCGGTGATATTGACCTTCTTATTATTTCCAAAAGCATCAATAGAGAGCAAATAAGGAAAATCAGATTAAATTTCTATGATGAATTTGGCGAACAGCAAATAGATATTTTACAGGATGATGGGCGACTTAAAGAGCCATTTAAAAAATTAATCTATGCAAAGGCAATACAGCTATGAGTGTCGATAATCTGTCAGCAAACATTAAATTATTAAAACGGCAAATTTACTGGTTGAAAATCTCATATGATGAAACGCTAAGCATTGGAATAAAAAAACAATACAGCATAGATGAATTTGGAAGGTTTGAAACTCTTTGCAGTCGATTTTCCAGAAGTATTGATTTCCTGGTAAGAAAGGTATTCAGAAGCATTGATGAATATGAGTTTGAGGCACAAGGCACACTGATTGATGTCGTGAACAGAGCGCATAAACGAGGTTTGCTGGAAGACGTAGAAGAAATTCGAATGATCAAAGAAATAAGGAATGCCATTGCGCATGAGTATGTAGAAGAAGGTCTATTGGGTATTTTTGAAGATGTTTTACGTTATACACCTAAACTCCTGGTTATGATGCAAAAGAGCGTGGATTATTATGAGGTTAAAGTGGCTTTAGAGTAATGCCGATTTTGTGGTTAAGTAATAGTGGTAATTAATATACTATTGTAAAAAAAAATCGGCTTGTCCTCATTATTTATTAAAGGGCATCTCTATTAATTCCGTCCTTTGGTTCGTAACCAACACCCCCATGTGTTACTACTCGTGAATATAAATCTTTAATCCAGAAAAGTGCCACATGGATGTGGCGTTCACGTACCAAAGGATGGAATTAATAGAGGTGCCCTAAAGAAAAAGGGTAGCACCGCCCGTTGAAAAAAGAAGAACCAGGCAGCAGGTAGGGTGATGCAAAAAACAAGACCTGACCCCAATGCCTGCAATGCCACTCTATTAAATACAAACTTTTATCATAGGAGAAGAAAATGCAATGGCAAGAAGTCCTGGCAGATAAATCACTGCATGATCTACCTTATAAAATTGAGCTAAATGAAAAAGGAATAATAGAAATGTCCCCAGCTTCATTTCTTCACAGCTTGCTACAAGGAAGTCTGACTAAAATAATAGGCACTCAACTAGAAGGTAAGGTATTTACCGAACTTGCAGTGCAAACAACAAAAGGAATTCGTGTGCCTGATGTGGCCTGGGGTTCTTTAGCATATGTGCAAAAACACATCAAAGATATTTACGCATTGTCAGCTCCAGAATTATGTGTAGAGATTATATCTCCATCAAATACGCGAGAAGAAATGATGAATAAGGTTGAATTATTTCTTGAAGCAGGCGCAAAAGAAGTGTGGTTAGTGACTGAGGATGGGCAGGTGACGTACTATACTGAGAGTGGACAGCAAGAGAAATCGATATACAAAATAAATTTAAAGGGGTTGATTTAGTAATCTGTTAAATTTTTGCCTGAAACCTAAAGAATATGGTGTGTATCGTTTTTTCTCATTTAGCTGAATGATGATTGCTATTGAACATTTTCAAAAAAACTTTTCAGCTACTTAAAGCGAGTGTACAAAAAACATCAGAGTTCTAAAGGGCTTTGACCCCTTTAGTTTTGACCCCTTTAGTTGAGAGTTCTAAAGGGCTTTGACCCCTTTAGTTGGAGAGTTCTAAAGGGCTTTGACCCCTTTAGTTTCTAAAGGGCTTTGACCCCTTTAGTTTTGACCCCTTTAGTTGTGAACGATTTATAGCAGAAGACAGCCCGGATGCGTTAGTATTAGCCATATTATGTGATTTTAAGCAATATAACAGTAGCGAACTTATAGAAAAAATAATCACGCGGCTTATCTCATTAACTAAAAGTCAGCCTGATGAGTTAAAAAAATACTTAAAGATGATGGAAAT
>CAYQXD010000127.1:0-9965 GCA_964421315.1 uncultured Thiotrichaceae bacterium
TGCCAACACCTATATAAGCTATTACTAATCTATCTCTGCTTTATGTAAGTGCTGCCACTGGCAGCACCTATATAAGCCAAAATTACACCCGAATCGCTTTTTTAAGTTCCTCAAGTTTGCGCATACTCTGCTTATGGTTTCTCTCGATTTCTTTAGGCGATTCTTTTTGAACTTTCCATTCGGCTGGTTTAGTAGTGGTGTCACTTAAAGAATCTCTGATTCCAAAGGAACTAGGTGGTAACGTGTTGTTTTGTTTGTTTGTAATAATCCAGCGAAGATAACCAATTAAGTCATCCACAGGCTTACAAGTGCCTTGTTTAGCGGCTTTGAGGCGATCAGAAAGGTAATCCAGAACGAACTGCTGATCGTTCTGCGACAACGGATCAAGAAGCTTTGCTGCGTAAAACTTTAATCGCTGACTTTCTTCCAGAATTTTTGGAAAACGAAGTTTTTCTATTTGTTGTTGTTTTGTAGTAGTAGTATTTATATATATATTACTACCACTACTACTACCATTAACCATGTAAAAGTTTACATGGTCGTCATTCTCACCATGTAAAGATTCTTTACATGGTGAGAATCGCGCTATGACGGGCTTTTGTCCATGTAAAGATTCTTTACATGGTTGTTTTTTAGCTTGTTCATCCATGTAAAGATTCTTTACATGGATGTTATTTTCAGCCATGTAAATATCCTTTACATGGTCATGGTCATTATTGGTTTCATTTATTACTGTGACCGGACAGGCTCGATGCGTAACCAGGCTGTTGTTGTTATCCTGTAGGTGAAGCTGCTGAGTAGCAGCTTCAAGCGCACCTGGAGATTCAAAAGCCACGCCTTTGATTACCTGATAATCCATGTGCATCAATATGGATGACTTAATTAGTCGTAAGCGTTTCAATGATTCAATTTTGCTTGGCGATTCTAAAAATTTAATATAGGTCGAATCAAGAAATAGTGTGTCAGCCAGGTTCAGAGGCTTGTCATGCTGTGCATAGATACGACCTTTGTATTGACCCTTAATATCTCTTACTGTTTCGCACAGTGTTATCCAGCGCAATGCACGTAGTACCTGAAGGTATCGACTAACAACTGGTCTTGAACATTTCAAATGCTGTGCTAGTTGATCCTGACTTGGGATGCTTGTCGGTAGTGCTGGATTATTGAACTGTATCTTCATTAGCATCCATGTATGCAGTTCGCCTGATTCTAAATGTGGATCGGTAATAAGTTCGCGTGGCACCGAATCATGATGATTGCCTAAATAAATAAGCGAACCCAGGCTATCATCTGTATTTGATGATCTGGCTAACTCATCTGCCGCATGACTAATGTGTTGTTTCAGGTGAATGAGTCGATCGTCTGGTTCGTTCATGCCAGACTCCATCTGTTATTACTATTATTATTGTTTTTATGTTGGTGTTTCATTTGTCTAAATCCTATTCTGAAACCTGATTTACCATGTATTGACATCTTGGGTAAGCAAAAAGACGACTCTCCTCGTGTGTGCTACCATCGTTGCGCGGGTTAAGTTTTCGAAGACTCCCGCACAACAATTTCCAAAACATCACAAACTTAATGAGGAGAGTCGTCATGACTGAAGGTGAAGAATTAGAACAATTACAAAAAGATGAAAACTGGTTAGCAATGAAGTCTATACAGACAGCCGCTACTCTGATACCCCATACCATTGATGATTTTTCTTCACTAAATAATAATGAAGTTGGTGAAAAAATACAGTGGCTTGCGACAGTTATATTAAAGGTGCATTCTTTCATGGTAGCAAACCCCGGCATCAGTGCAAGAGATGAAAAAGAGCTTTTTGAACATCATATAAAAAACAATCCATCAGGCTGATCTTGTGCGAAGGCTTTCTAGAAGCCATTGTAAATACACTAAAGAGTTACTAATTTTTTTTGTTTTATCTTTCTCGCCAATTCTGATTCGTTCTGATAAGTAGTTGAGTGCAAGCCGCTGATCCTCAGGGGTATAACCAATGAGGATTTTATTGGCTATCTTTTTCATTTCCTCATTGTTTGCAATTACATCAGGATATTTAGGTTGTATTATGTTTGTCGCGTTTGTGACTCCATGTTTTCTTCTGTTAGCTTTTTTTTTGACCGGCTTCCAAAAACCTGTAGTATTAATTAAGGCACAGTTAATATCTGGCGTTTGATAAACAACAGATAACGGTAATAGCCAGCCATTGATTTTTGTTCTATACCTTGGACCTTGCACCAGGTAAGTATGGATATTCATGCCGCTTGCTGTTTTTTTATGTAACCCTGTTTTCCGCATCATTTTTTCAAGCTTGTTTTGCGTTCTTTTAACTGCAAAATCATCACCATGTAACGCATCATAATCATTAGTAAAAGCCTTAAAAATTTTTGGTGACAACAGCAAAATGCCTTCTGCCACAATATGAACCATAGCGTTACGGCGGTTTATCTTTAATTTTCCAGTGCGTAAATTTTGTTGTAGCCAACCTAAAAAAATCCGCGCCAGGTCAGGGTGGCTTGAATCAAAATTGCTCGGTTCTGTTATTGCTAAATTTGTATAGTTATTTATACGCTCCAGATCATTATTATCTGGTGTTGGCTCAAGGTCATCATAAGGAGCTGCATACGCATGACCTTTAAATTTACAAATCAATTTTTTAAATAAATGACCCATATTTATATTTCCTGGCGGTTGTTATTTGTCCAAGGTTTGATTACGTTGTTGCAATCGTAACCAGATAACTGCATGTGATTCCATAGCCTTGATAACGGTATACCGGTATCAAGGCCAACATAAAAATACCGCTGCAGGAGATCGTGTTCTTTATCAACATGTCGTTGCCATGATTCAGTCAGCCTTATTGCTTCTTTATCGTTTAGTACGGCAGGGCGACCAGCAGCGGCCTTTGGCAGATCCAGTAAATTTCGCCGTTGTCTGAAATCATGGTGATCAACACCGGCCAGACGCTCCAGCATGGATTGGCTTGCCTGCATTTTTATCAACTGGTTGATGAAACTGTCTTTGTTTTCGTTGTTAATAATGTATTGCATTAGTCGCTTCAAACGCTTCTCATCAACAAAAACATTGCCCAGTAATTGCTGGCATTTTGTTAGACGATGATGATTGCTAATCGATAATCCCGACAATTCTTTTGCTGTTGATTTCGATACGCCAAATTGTTCCAGCGCATCAAAATCACCGTTGTGATACAGGTCGATAATAAACCGTGTAATGACATGGTTAAGCTCAGTGAGCAAGGAATTGTTTTTATATGAAAATTGAGCATGAGCAACGTTAGTCATGAGAACCTCCTTGCCGTAAAATCAGATACTGTTTTGTTAATAATCGTAATTCATACAACAACTTTTGCGTTTCATCCGGCAGCATCAATGTTATTTCTTCCAGAAACAAAATCATTGCCATGATGTTGTGATCAAAATCAAGAAGATAGTTTTGATATATATTGGCAAACACTGAATCGGTAAAATCAGCAATAGTCTCATTTTTATAAGAGCCTGAAATGCAAGACATTGCCCACCACATAGCGGCTCTCTCATCATCTTTTGATTTATCAAAAATGAGCCGTTCTCTTGGTTCGTTTGCCCGTTCTGGTTTAAAGGGAATGCAGTTCATGACGGCATACTGTTTAAAGCCCGAACCATCATCAACAAGCGTCATCATCAAATCATATTGTTCGGCCACAATAGCGGCACGATCAAATATTCCCTGCCAGACGGATTCAATGTCTGAAGGTATGAAGAAACCCTGTGTTTGTGGCTCGCTACCGGCTACTGGTACATTTTGTTGGTTATCCGAATGCTCATTATTGTTTGTATCTTGTTTTACATCTGGCGACTGAGCGACTGAGCGTTGTTGTTTAGGTGTAGGGGAGGGCGTATCAGCAGGGCCAGGGTCTCTAACTGTCTCACCAGGGTTACGGGTTTCCTGATAACGCCTGGCAATGGCTTCTGCCTCACTCATACCCGCATCTGAAGAATTAAGTGATTGCTGTAAAAGCTCTGGTGGCACGTTGATTGCTTTGTTGTTGAGCAGCGCATTTACTTCAGCCGAAACGCTGATTACCGGCATGTCCAGTTTGTCTGCTAAATAACGGTTAAAGAAATCAATAAAGGCTTTGAAGTCGAGTTCTTCATTGTCAAACTCGTGCAACTGTTCGAAAAAATAGTCGCTTATTTTGTCTGGTTCTGGCGCGTCAATTTGTTGCCAGAAGTCTTCGTAGGCTTTTTTGTATTTGCGGACGCTTCTTACAATCGGTTGACCAGCACCGGCCCATAACGCCAGAGGAATCACGTCAATTAAAACCGTTACTGCATAATTAAAGCGGGTGAGGTGGCTGTCACTAACTTTCCAGCCCTGGCTTGCCATTCGTCTGGATAACGCCCGCATGGATAAAGGTGGGGATTCATAATCTTCATCAATATCTCCACCCGCATCAATCAACGCCTGCTTGTCATCTTGTGCATAGATTTCGCGGAATTTTTGCGCGGCCATGGCTTTTTCGATGAACTTGACCGGGCCTCGTGCTTCGTTCTCGCACATGTGACCGGCCAGAGCATCGGATTCTGATTTCCATGGCTTGAAAACACATTTGTGGGCAAAAAAGCTTTGTGCTTTTTCAGTCAGTTTGTTTTTTTCATCAAGCGAAGTTGCCTGTTCAGCAAGCACTGTATATTTTTCATACAGTTCTCGAAGAATTTCCAGCCGCGTATTGCCGCCATCGATGATGATGTAGTGTTCATCATCTGGGTTTCTGCGACTGATGTTTGGCGGGCTATCTAATCCACGCGCCTCAATCATGTCGCGGATTTCATCGTAATTAGGGTTTCTGGTGGTTCGTGGATTATTATCGTAAGGTCGCAGCTGATCTATCGTAATAGGTACTGATGACTTAGTAATCGGGTCATCAAAACTAGACTTATCCTCAGTATTTTTGAGGTTTAAAAAATCCAGTACATTATCGCCGTCCGTTATCTGTCCTTTGTTATTTGCCATTATTCTTCTCCTCCGGCTGCTTTCTTAATAGGGGAGACGTTGTTTTTATCCCAGACTGGATAGGTGTCACTAAGGTGCGGGAGAAGCTCATGCACCAGCGACAGAATGGTGTCGTGTGCGCTGGGTGTTGGCCCTGATCGCGTGACCTCAACACGATGTACTGGCAGTCCGGCAGCCACCGCCTTCTTGTAGGCAGTCAAGTTAGGCACAAAGGTATCCAGAACACTGATTTTGCCACCGGATCCTTGATAGAACTGTTTGCGAATAGCGTTCGCAATTTTGATAGAATTATTGGTTCTGTCCTGTTTGTAAATAACACCATATAGAGGTGGGATATTAGGGACTGGCACGGACACACCGGCAGGTGGCTCCAGTGATTTGAGCATCTGGATCGTGCCGCGAATAAACTCGCGTGACTCCATCACGTTTGGCACTAATGGGCAAATCAATGAATCACTAGCAAGAATAATGCTTTCCTGGAGGATGCCACGCGCACCTTGAGAATCAATAATCACGTAATCGTAGTAATCAGAGAGTCTCTTTATTGACGCAAGCAAATAGTAGACATTATTGGTCGAAGCGCGAAACCAGTCGATTAGTTTGCCGCTAGGGTCATCGGACAGAACAATGTCCAGATTATCTATTGCTGTGCTTGAGATGCAGTTAGTTGGTTGAGCCTTCGTGATGAATTGCCGTAGCCCGAATTCTGCTTTGTCTGTAATTTCAAACCAATCCGATAGTGATTGCTGAAAATCACCGTCAATTAACAGGACGTGCTGTCCCATGTCGGCAAGAATTCCACCAATATTTGCAGCGATAGATGTTTTACCTACGCCGCCTTTCGTTGATACGATACCAAATACTTTAGCCATTTCCTTATACCCACAAGGTTAGTTGTTAGTTTTATTGTTTTCACAACTACCTCCAAAACTCCAAATGTCCGATATTTGTGATTATCGGAAGCAGGACTATAGAAGCACGTTGTGCTTGCGAGTCGTCTAAATAGTGCCTTAGCATTTCTGCGTTTTATACATCACTCCTATTTAACATAATATACATTATAAAATTATAATATACAGTTATGCCTATTGAAGCAGGGAGCTTCGGGTAGGAGTGACAGGCTATATCCTTCTACGGCTCGTCTGACGTGGAGATTACCACTAATAAAATATATATTGCAAGCGAAATTTTAAATATGTTTAATTTTGTCAAGAGGGTTTTTGTAATTTGTTCGTATTGTTAATTCGGTCTGTTTTTCAAGTTTTCTAAAACGAGATCGCCGTGGTGCAGAAATGGTGTAATATTGTCACATATATGCACATCCTTTTGGAGGACGCAACATGAGCAGAACAAGTATTTCATTTACCCAACCCAATGATGAATGGATAAAATCACAAATTGACTCTAAAGAATTTAGCAGTAAAAGTGATGTTATTAATAATCTAGTTAGAAAAGCCAGAAGCCAACAAGCTGAAATTGAATATATCCGCGCAAAGCTGATTAAATCTGAACAAAGCGGGTTTACGAAACTAGGTCGTGAGGAAATGCTTGCTGAAATCAAAAAGAAAGCGCGACAAGATGGCATCATATAAAATAACAGAAGATGCTTATGCAGACTTAGATAGAATCTGGCGGGAAGGAGCAAGAAAGTGGGGAGAGGCTAAAGCGGATGAATATTATTCCGCCTTCTATGATCGCTTCGAACAGCTTGCAGGGCAGCCGTATTTGTATCAAGCAGTAGAACATGTTCGTAAAGATTACAGACAAAGTGTTTGTGGCGTGGACACGATTTATTATCGCGTTGTCGCAGATACCGCCGATACCATCGAGATCATGAACATATTAGGTCGGCAAAACAGAGATGAATGGCTTTAACCAATATGGCTAAGTAAATCATTTGCCCGTAAATCATCAAATATGTGATATAGTCCCTGGTATGCAAATATACCAAGAAAGGTAAAAACTATTATGACTCATCAAACCTGTGTTCGGCTTCCAGATGAAGTTTATAGTCGATTGAAAAACTTAGCCCAGGAAACAGGGCGAAGCGCAACCTACTACATTCGAGAAGCCATCGAGGAGCATTTGGACGATCTGGAGGATGTTTACCTGGCTGAGCAAGTTTTACAGCGACTCAAACATGGTAAGGAAAAAATTATTGGTGCTGAGGAATTTTGGAATGACCTGGACGATTGAATACATCAAGTCTGTTCAGAAGACCGTTAAAAAAATCGATCCACCAACACGAAAACGAATCAGGAAATATCTTGAAAATCACGTTGCAACCCTTAAAGAACCTCGTCAATTAGGAAAGCAGCTTAAAGGGCAATTTTCTGAACTTTGGCGATACCGAATCGGTGATCACCGTGTCATTTGTGAGATACAAGATGACAAATTAGTTATTCTTGTTGTTCGCATTGGGTCGCGAAAAAATATCTACAAAACATTGTCATAGTAGCTTATCACCATTCTATGTAGTCATTCATTCTTTTTTAGTTGCTAAAAACCCAGAGAGATTAGCCAAAGCCGGATTAATATCTGGCGGCTTGATATCGCCATAAACAGTAGGAATGGGTAACAACCAGCCTTTAAGTTTTGTTTCTCGTTTTGGACCTTGCACCAGGTAAGTATGGATGTTCATGCCGCTTGTTGTTTTTTTGTGTAGTTTTGTCTTTCGCATTGTTTTTTCCAGCTTGTTTTGAACCTTCTTGCAGGCATCGTTTTCATTATTGTCTGCATTGAGCAAGCTCTTTTCATGAGCGAATTTTTTAAACGATAGAGGGGACACAATCAACGCGCCTTCTTTGACAACATGAACAAGTGCGTCACGCCGGTTCGACGCTATCTTTCCGTCACGTATGCCAGTACGCAACCAGTCAAGAAAGTAATGTGCCAGATCGGGATCATTTAAGTCAAAGGAATCTGGCGCAGTTTTCGATAGATTGGGAACGTCAATATCTGCCGCAGCACCAGGTGTTTTCGCGCTAATCTGCACCGGTATATCATCCATGTAAATGTTATTTACATGCTGGGAATCGCTCTCTGGTACAGTTTCTTGATTTGTTTCAGTATTATCAGTATTGAGATTAAATAGGTTCTCATCCTTCTTTTCAGCAGGGTTTATAGTGAGTGATTTGGTTGATTGCTTCTCTGTTTTATCCTCAGTAGAAGCAGTATCAGGCGCATCATTCGGTTGTTTTGTTGCATCATGTGACTGAACTTTTGTTTCATGTGTAACAGCCTGATCGGTATCGCTAATACTTAATTCACCGGCAAAAGGAGCGGGTTGCCGACTCGGATGAAAAAGACGCGAAACCTCAAACTTTAAGACGGTTAGATGTAAGGAGCCATTGATGGTTAAGTACCAGATTGAGCCACCTTCTGGTGTGCTAATAATAAAATCATGTTCTTGCCAGGTATCAAATAAAATAGAGTTATCCGATGGTATGTCTGTTGCGCCAGAGCTTTGCAGTTGCTGCCTCACTGCATTTGCCACAGTGCCACAAACCATATAGGCATATCGTTCATCACACCAGCCAGATGATCCATTAGGTCGGTTGATTTTTAATTTACCTTCATCTATAAGTTGCCGCAGTGCTGTGGTTATACGATCAACCATCGGAATGGTTGGCGCATTCGGAAAGCGTTTACGATCACCGCCAGTCTTTAAATTTGCCGCAACTGATTCACCGTCGGCCTGGCGAACAATTTCACCGATTGTGCCATATTCATAAATATCACCAAAAAGCCAGGCCGTGAGTTGCGCCAGAATATTGGGGTATTGTGCCAGCCAGCCACGTCCAGCCGGTGCAAGCAAATGTAAAAAGCCATTGCTTAATGTGGTGTGCATTTTGTAAGGCGATTTTTTAAATTCAACACGATAAGTTTTTGCGCCAGTACTCAATATACAGTCACCATGGGGTGTCCACAATAATCCGCTATCCAAAATGATTTGGCTGTTACAAACCATCTTGCCAATATCGTGCAATAATGCTCCAGCAAATACAGCATATGTCCATATATGTTCTTGAGCCGCGATAATCTCAGAACTAGAGTGCTGGGGCAGATTATAAGCTTTGCGCTTTCGCAGAGCGGTTTCAATAACATCCAGCGTATGCGTTGCCAGGCCACCAGGACCTGCATGATGGTGTGAAGCCGATGCAGGTGCTAATTGAACGGATTCGAGATATTGGTTAATAGAGGGTGTATATAACGCATTAAAATGTGTATCACCTATCGCCGCCAGGCTTTTGATGGAGTCCAGCCGTGTCTGCAAACCTAATAACTGTATCAGATCATCTGCAGCAAGAATGGGTAATTGATCCAGTTTTAATGCAGCTAGACTTAAATCGGTTTTTTGTTTGTTGCGCCAAAACATGGGGTTGCCTCAGTTGTAAATATCATTATCTTAAATTCAGGTGCTGGGACTCCCAGCGCTTGAAAGCAAGTATTGATTTATTCTATTATTGTGTGGTTTTTATAGAAGAGAATGACCATTATCATATAATTAGTCTGCGTAAAGCAGACAAACAGGAGGTTAGAGATTATGCACGTAAAATCTAAATCTGGTCGCATTTTTGAATTACCTGACGATGATGAAGAAGCAAGAATTAAAGCGGGTATTGAAGCCGACCCAGATACATATGAAGTAACCGATTTTTCAACACTGCGAAAAGCCGGTAGACCTGTCAGCGAAGAGACTAAAGATCGTGTGAATATCCGCTTATCCAAAGAGATAACTCGGTATTTCAAAGCCACAGGAAAAGGCTGGCAAACACGCATTAATAAGGTGCTTGAAGAATATGTGTCATCGCATAAGTAAGCTTGAGCATTAAAACGAATTATCATTATTATTGCTTCTGCTTTTAAAATTCTGTTTCTACAAGTGCTGGGACTCCCAACACCTATATAAGCTATTACTAATCTATCTCTGCTTTCTGTAAGTGCTGGTA
>CAYQXD010000128.1:0-9885 GCA_964421315.1 uncultured Thiotrichaceae bacterium
ACATCTAAAGAAGATGGCAGCTATCATTTGCTGCCTTATCATTGTATGGATGTGGTCGCTGTTGCAGATATTTGGCTACAACGTTCATCCGTGCTTTTGAATCAAATTTCTCAGCAAGTTGGGCAAAGCACAAGCGAATGCAAATCAATTGTACTTTTTTTTATAGCGTTACATGATTTAGGTAAATTTGATGCCAGGTTTCAGCACTTTGTTCCAGACCTGCGAATTAAATTACAAGGAAGTAAATATGAGGTTGAACCAGAATCGTATAGTCATGGTTCATACGGTTATTTATACTTCCAGAAGGAGTTTATTGATTCGGAGCTTATGAAGGCGGTTGCCGGGCATCATGGCTTTTATGATGAATCTATCCGATTTTTTGAGCCTGATGCTGATGATGAGCTTATTGAAATGGATCAACAGGCTCGCAAAGAGTGGATCGAATTTTGTTTAGACTGGTTTAATTTGGATGAAATACCTCAAGTGGAAAATATCAGCATGCTTGCTGGCCTATGTAGCGTAGCTGATTGGGTTGGTTCATCCATAACTAATTTTACTCAAGATCAAAACCTTGATCTGAAACAATATTATAAAAATGCATTGCCACGAGCAGAAAAAGCGCTCGAAGAAACAGGTATGCTGACAGCTATTCAAGACTCAGGATTTGAGTATTTATTCCCTGCTTACACTCCCAGAGGTATTCAATGTTTATTGCCAGACTTGCTTATAAAAACAGGGCTTACCATCGTAGAAGCCGATACGGGTTCCGGTAAGACTGAGTTTGCTTTAGCTTATGCCTCAATTTTAATTCAACAAGGTTTAGCAGATGGAATCGTTTTTGGTTTGCCAACACAGGCGACAGCCAATGGATTATTTGACCGTATTGGTAATGCGGCGAAAAAATTATTTCCAGATAGCACTGTTACCTTAGTGCATAGTAAATCTAAATATCTTATTCCAGATGAAAATGGATTTTTACATCAATCAAGTAAACGTGCTTTTTTAGGCTCAATGTCAGTTGCCACAGTTGATCAAATATTGATGGGTGTTTTAGGCATTAAGCATCAGTTTGTTCGTTCATTTGGCACACGAAAATCCATTCTTATTTTGGATGAAATTCACAGTTTTGATGCCTATATGTACGGACTGATAGAAAAAGTATTGAAGGGACAGCATGAAGCCTATTCTAGTGTCATATTATTATCTGCAACCTTACCCATAAATTTAAAAAGACAATTGCTAGATACGTATCAAGGTGATGTAATGAGTGATGCTTACCCACTCATTACACATGTTGATTTAAACGGTAAAACATCGACTTTTGAAGTGGCACAAACAGCAGAAGAAAAACACATTCAAAGTGAAACATGGAATAGTTCTCATCAACTACCCAATACAGAGCAGTGTCAGCAATTAATTGATTGGGCTGAGGCCGGAGCTATGGTTGGTGTAATTTGTAATACCGTACATGATGCACAACTTATTTATTCTTTACTTTCCAAAAAAACCAATATTATTATCGATTTATTTCATGCTCGATATTCAGGAGAAGATCGACGACGAATAGAAGGTTTTGTTTTAGATAAGTATGGTAAAAATGCATCACGTAATGGTGGTTTACTAGTGGCGACCCAAGTCATTGAGCAATCACTTGATTTAGATTTTGACGTATTAGTTAGTCAAATTGCCCCTATTGAATTTTTAATACAAAGAATGGGACGTTTGTGGCGGCATGATCGCTCTGGTGTAGACGTTGAATTATCCTCTCGATCAAAAATTATCAAACATCCTTTATTTATCACTATGTGTCCAGATTTAGAGCAGGTAGAAGCGAATTTCTCAACCGCTTACGAAGGCAGCGGATATGTGTATAAAAATATCCGTGTATTATATCGAACACAGAAATATCTAGAAAAAAATACACAGCTCTCTTTCCCTTTATGTTACAGAATGGCAATTAATCTTATTCACTATGGTGACAGTTACAGTGATGAGTCTTCTGTTCTGTCCGAAATAGTAGAGAAATTTAATAATGAGCAGGAAGGAAGTTTTTATGCTGCCAAAATGGTTAGCAATCAAGGTTCTTGCCCTCTTAATGATGTCGATCCTCGTTCAGCATTATTAACTCGTGAAGGTGAGTTATCACAATCCGTTGTATTGTTTAAGTCTGATGGTGTTTTGTTACATGGAGGGAACTATGCAGAACAACAGGATAGAGAAAGAAATACTGTGTCATTATCTAACAAACACGCAAAAGGTAAAAAGGATACAGATAATTATTGTCTTAATGCCGTGGTAGGCACTGATATTTTTTATAGTGAATTAGGTGTTTTTGATGATCGCTTACAACAAGATTTTGAAAGATTATTAAGTTAAGGAGTTGAATCTATGCATATATCATTGGTGACTTTAAAGTCCACTGACAGTTATGAACAGCATCAGGCTATTTGGAGTTTGTTTCCCAATACCCCTGATCGTAAACGAGACCATTTGTTTCGAATCGAAGGGAATGAAAAAGGTCAATTACTAGCATTATTGCAATCATCAACTGAACCAAAAAGTAGTGACAAAGCTGAAGTCCTACAAAGCAAACCTTTTAATTTAAAACTATTAAATGGTGAGTATTTTAAATTCAAATTAATTGCCAGCCCGACTAAGTGTTTAAGTAAGGAAAGAAAGGTGATTGAGATTAAGGATGAGGCAGAACAAATTCAGTGGTTACAGCGAAAACTAGATGGTGCAAATGTAACAGTCACGTCCATTGAATCAAAGTTAGTTGATAACCGTAAAAGCTTTAAATCTCGCTTTGTTACTTTTGAAGGAGTATTGCAGATAACTGATGCGGATAAAATGTATCGTGCGGTTATTATGGGTATAGGGCGTAAGAAACACGCGGGCGCTGGTTTATTGTCATTGGCAAGAGCAAGTTTAAGGGGAAAATAAAATGTATCAAAAAATATATAATGCCTATTGTCGATTAAGCAAAGGTGATCAAGCAGAATTAAAGCGTTGTAAACTAAAAAACATCTCTAATTCTCCTGCTTATTTTAGAGTGCTTAAAATGACGGGATTACAAGATAATGCCCAAACATTACGGATATTATTTTTATTAGTAGGCATTGATATTGAGAGTGAAGAGGGACAATCAAGCTCTGTTGCCGAGGCGTTGTTAAATGCAGGAGTGAAAGAGCAGCATATTATCCAGATTAGTCGTAGTGGTGAAAATGGGATTGAATATCTCAAAAGACAATTAATACGATGTAAGCGTCTTAATTTAAACAGTATTGGTAAACTCGCTCAGTATTGGGGGGATAACGCACGGCGTAATTTATTAAAAGAATTTATTTTAACTCAACAAGATTAAACTCATTATAAGGAATATGACCATGACAACATTTATTAATATTCACACACTTATTTCTCACCCTTCTTCAATGATGAACCGCGACGATTCTGGTTTGCAAAAAACCGCTATTTTTGGCGGCACTACACGTAGTCGTATATCCAGCCAATGTTTAAAAAGAGCTATTCGCAAAAGTGATATTTATGGGAATGCGGTTGACGAAATATCTATTCGTACCAATAAATTTGATGAGCTACTGGCACTTTGTTTAAAAGAATTCCCCGATATTAAAGCAAAATCAATTGAAGATGTTTTATTGAATTTAGGGTCAAAAGTTAAATCAGAAAAAAATAAAGAAACCGGTGAAACAAAACGGGTATTTGATGCGGTTCAACCTTATTCTCTGGGTGCAATCAAAGAAGCAGTTTACATGGTTGAAGCAGGTACAGAACTAAAAACACTAAAAGGGATTTCTCACATACCCACATTTGATGTTGCCTTATCTGGCCGAATGGATGCCAGTTGCCCGGAACGAAATGTCGAAGCAGCCATGAGTGTCGCGCATAGCTTAACCACACACAGTGCCGATATAGAAGTTGATTGGTTTACTGCTTGTGACGATTTGGCAGAACAAGGTTCGGGGCACATTGGCACAACAGAATTTAGTTCGGGCGTTTTTTATCGTTATGCCTCTATTAACCTGGATCTTCTTGCACAAAACAGTAAAAAAACCAAAGAAGAATTAACCGATATTGTGAATACGGTTGTCCGTTGTTTTGCACAAGTCACACCATCGGCGAAGCAAAAAACTTTTGCCGCACATAATCATGCTGATTTTGTAATGGTTACTCAATCTAATCAACCCTTATCATTAGCCAATGCATTTAGAAGGGCTATTCCAAATAGTGGTGACGTGATGGAAGAGTCTATTGAAAGTTTAGTAAAACACTACGAAAAACTTGTTACAGGTTACGAGCTGGATTCACAAGCAGTTGCTTTTGATATGACGGACACGGCAAAAAATGAGCAGATTAAGACTGTTAATAAACTGAGTGACATAACCTTTAATTAGGGAAAAGACATGAAAACCTTAATTCTAAAAACCGAAGGCATGTCTGCTTATGGATTACAAACCTTTGATGTAGATAGAAAGATTAATCATTTTCCAACACGTTCAGCGATAATAGGTTTGTTAGGAGCTGCTTTAGGTATTACTCGAAAACAACATGGACAACTCTACATCTTGTCCAATAAATTAAAAATTGCAGTGCAAGTGAATAATGTCGGGCAAAAAATAGTGGACTATCATACTGTCCAGAATTTTCGTAGTCCGATGGGAAAAATTCAAAAAGGTACAAAACCTACTTACCGTGAATATTGGTGTGATAGCGAACATTCATTTGCAATTACGGCAGATGATGAGACCATTGATCTATTAACCAGTAAAGTAAAATCACCCATCTTTACGCTATTTCAAGGCAGAAAATCGTGTCCACTCACACGCCCGTTGTTTGATAATGTAGTTGAAAACGATAATCCTGCGAATGCACTAAAAGAGTCTGGAAGTTTAGGGCAAGTTTTTAGTGATGTGACAGGAGAAAACCAAATTGCAACGGTACAAGTACGAGATTTAACCACCAATACACCCAGAAAAAGTGCAATGCGAACGGTTTATGTTTGTACGAGTCGTGGAGTTGAGCCATGAATTTATTAACTGATGATTTTATATCTACAACGACTGGAAAAATTTCTTTAAAAGAGCTATTAACCTCACAAACTGACTATCAATTACAGTACGCATTTGATGAGACTCAATTAGCGATGTTACAACTACTTGCTTCGTTGACCACAGTAGTATTAAAACCTACGTTTGATGAATTAAAAGTTTATTTAAAACGAGGGGTAACAGAAACACAATATGATCAGGCATTGAAAAAAGTAGATTTACAATGGTTTGATGAAAAGCGTTTTATGAAATCACCTATTTCTGATGGTGGTAAAGTATATACGGCTCCAGTTACAAAACTTGTATCTGGTATTGAATGTGGTTCATCGGGTGATGCTTTAGGTTTATTTTCAGAAGTGTCTCAGGCAAATATTGTATGTCAAGATTGTATGCATGTTTTAAATTACAACTTGCATATGAATATTAAGGGCGAATGCTTTTCTAAGTTTGGAGCAACAGGCATACGAGGCGGTGGTTCAATATCAACACTTATTGCAGGTACAAATTTAAAAACAACCATTTTATCCAATACGATAGCCGTTGATTACTTTAATTCGTTAAGAGAAATAGAAGAATCGAATAACAAATTTATGTGGCAAGACACTATGCAAGGAGATATTTACTATGCACACCAAATTGGTTTAGAACGTGGGTTATTTGCTTTGGCATATCATATTGATTTTTCTGTAATAGATAAAAATTGTATTTGTGATGTTTGTGGACATGTTTCAAATCGCTCAGTAAGTGAATACCGTTATTTAAAATATACAGGAAGTTACGGCTCAACAAAAAAAGGTCGTGATGGTGGGGCAAAATGGTGGCCTCATCCATACACCCCAATAACGCATAATGATAAAGGTGTATTTCCAGTTTGCGCACGCGATCAAAACTGGCAAAGCTGGCAAAACTTTTCGTCTTATGTTTTGGGACAAGAAACAGAAAAAAGCCTATCAACTCCAGCATTTATTGTAAATCAATACAGAAAACTTGCAGTAGGAAAAAAGGTGAATTTATTAATTGGTGGGAATATTGCAGCTAAAGGTTCTGTAAAAGGTCGAGTATACGACTTATATTCAATGCCAGAGCACTGGAATAATGACAAACTAGAACGAGTAACCAAGGTTATTGATGCCGGTTTAGATGTAAAAGATCATTTATCTCAGGCACTTAATAAGATGTTTAACAAAAAAGTCGTGGGGTACGATAAAAATTTTGTATCCGGTATTAAAAATTCTGCTATGCATCAATACATCTCAAATGCACAAAATATCGTACAACAGCTTTTATTAGATGTGGATCGTAAAGAAGCTAGACATCTTAGAAAAGAAGCACTAGAAAAATTGAAGGCAGAAGCTAAAGTAATTTACAGTGAATTGATGCGAAAATATCAAAATAATTTACCCATATTTAAAGCACTAGTGAAGGGTGAAGGAATAATAATGTCATTAAACAAATAAATTTAGCCACAGCATAGGTCGGTCAAAGGCTTTTGGCTGTGGTTTACTGCTTATTCGTAGGTCATAAAGCCAAAAAAAAGCATGGGTATTACCTGATTGCCACATGTATCACTACGTTCACATGACTATGCTCGACAGATGCAACGTTAAATTTACAAAGCCGGCCACGATGAATTTATTACTAGGAGCTTGTCCGAGAATAGAAATCGTAGCGAGGGGAAGCTGATTTGAGTCAGATTTTTTCATTATTTGAGGCGAATATAGGTATATTTAACGAAAATAATGGAAGAATCTGGCCAAATTCAGCTTTTCCGCAGTAGGTTCTCTATTCTCGGACAAGCTCCTAGAAACAGGTGCTGACCCAGCCAGGCCTTTGATTGCGGGCTGTAAACAATAACACGCATAAAAACACAGGAATATATCAAACTTGATATAAAATAATAAGGGAGTATTATGAGGACTGTAGTATTCGAGGGAAATACGCTGGAGGTGATACGTCAGCTTCCCGATGAGGTACGGCTGCGAACAGGGTATGAGATTGATCGTGTTCAACGGAATATTGATCCGGAAAACTGGAAACCTTTCCCCGCTATAGGGCAAGGTGTGCGTGAAATTAGAATCCAGGTGGGCAAACAATATCGAATCATGTACATAGCCAAATTTGCAAATAAGGTACATATACTGCATGTGTTTGAGAAAAAAACACAGAAAACCCGCACCACAGATATTGAGATAGCAAAGAACCGGTTAAAGTCAGTTAAGAGGAGGTATAGATAATGAAAGTACCTGAATACCAAAGTGTGTGGGATGCAATTGAAGAAGACCCTGTGCAGGCCGCAAACCTGAAATTACGTTCGCAATTAATGATTGAAGTATCTCAATATGTAAAGCACACAAAATTAACTCAAGCTGAGGCCGCTAAAAAATTAGGCACCACGCAGCCCAGGCTTAATGATGTATTAAAAGGCAGAATTGAAAAATGCACGGTTGATCGTCTGGTGAACATGCTTATTGCGGTTGGCTGTAAAGTTCGTTTAAATGTTTCTCATGCCGCTTGATCTGTTAGTTCATTATTCAACACTGTGAGAAATTCGTATGAGTTTCATTCCACTAAAACCTATCCCCATAAAAAATCGCATATCTATGATCTTCCTGCAATACGGACAAATTGATGTCAAAGACGGTGCTTTTGTATTAATAGACAACAACGAGACCCGAACCCACATTCCTGTCGGTTCTGTCGCCTGCATTATGCTGGAACCCGGTACTCGGGTTTCCCACGCTGCGGTTAAACTCGCGTCACAGGTAGGTACGTTATTAGTATGGGTAGGCGAAGCGGGGGTTCGTCTTTATGCAGCCGGTCAACCCGGTGGTGCTCGCGCCGACCGTTTGCTTTATCAGGCAAAGCTTGCGCTGGATGATGACCTGCGTTTAAAAGTCGTACGCAAAATGTATGAGCTACGATTTAATGAAGCACCGCCACAAAAACGCAGTGTTGAACAATTACGCGGTATCGAAGGTGCAAGGGTAAAAAAAACCTATGCATTACTGGCAAAACAGTATGGTGTTAAATGGAAGGGTCGTCGTTACAACCCCAAAGACTGGCAACAGGGTGACATCGCCAATCAGTGTTTAAGCGCGGCCACCGCCTGTTTATATGGAATAACAGAAGCCGCGATATTAGCCGCAGGTTATGCGCCAGCCATCGGTTTTATACATACCGGAAAACCGCAGTCATTCGTTTACGATATCGCGGATATTTACAAATTTGACAGTGTTGTTCCAATCGCTTTCAAGATTGCAGGTAGCAGCCCAACACAACCCGATAGAGCAGTTAGACTTGCCTGTCGAGATGTTTTTCGAGAACAGAAAGTCCTCAAAAAAATTATCCCGTTAATTGAAGAAGTGCTAGCTGCCGGTGGTATAAAACCACCTAAAGCACCAAAAGAATCAGTCCCACCCGCAATACCACCTGCCGAATCAATAGGTGATGTCGGGCACAGGAGCAACTAATCATGTCGATGCTTGTTATCGCAAGTGAAACCATCCCAGCAAGATTAAGAGGCCGCCTGGCTATCTGGTTATTACAGGTAAGGGCCGGGATTTATATAGGCAACGTCTCTGCAAAAGTCAGGGAAATGATATGGGAACAATGCGAAACCTTCTGTGAAGACGGAAATATCGTTATGGCCTGGCAAACAAATACGGAATCAGGATTCGACTTCCAGACACTGGGAGAAAACCGAAGAATCCCAATCGAAATGGACGGAGTTCGACTCGTCTCCTTTCTTCCTCAGGATGAAGAAAATGCTCTTTAATAACCTGGAAAAAATCGGTAGAAATTTTCAGGTTCAATTTAATCTGATAAACCAATAGGTTAGAATCAGTGTGTTCCCCGCATACGCGGGGATGAACCGACAGGCATATAATCAAAAAAGTGGGTGGAAAAGTGTTCCCCGCATACGCGGGGATGAACCGACATTGTTTATTATGACATTAATAGTGCGTATGTGTTCCCCGCATACGCGGGGATGAACCGCATTGGATTTAGACGGGGCAGATGACAAAGTCGTGTTCCCCGCATACGCGGGGATGAACCGTGTTTAATTCCAGCAGTCTACTTTATATTTGTGTGTTCCCCGCATACGCGGGGATGAACCGTGGCAGCCCATATCCAGAGTTCTCTTTTTTGAGTGTTCCCCGCATACGCGGGGATGAACCGTACAACAACAAGACCATTACGGGCGGGATTGTGTGTTCCCCGCATACGCGGGGATGAACCGGCGAGCTGGTTAAAATCAAGCAATCGGCAATGGTGTTCCCCGCATACGCGGGGATGAACCGTAGACGAGAACACATCAGACGCGATTATTACTGTGTTCCCCGCATACGCGGGGATGAACCGCATCATCCAAAACTTTAGTCGGGATAAATATAGTGTTCCCCGCATACGCGGGGATGAACCGATCAAGACGACGGGATAACTTCTCAAACTCATGTGTTCCCCGCATACGCGGGGATGAACCGGGTTTCCTGAGTCCGGACGGCTTTTTAATCTAGTGTTCCCCGCATACGCGGGGATGAACCGTATTAGCAGCAGCTGGTTTATCTTCTTCTATTGTGTTCCCCGCATACGCGGGGATGAACCGCGTATATGTTCTCACCCTGGTTGTGGTATGTTGTGTTCCCCGCATACGCGGGGATGAACCGCAACCTACCTCAACCGAACCGGACGACAGCGAGTGTTCCCCGCATACGCGGGGATGAACCGCCTTTGCTATCAGAATACGCTAAAAACCTTACATGTTCCCCGCATACGCGGGGATGAACCGTACGTACACTCGATTGGTGAACGTACC
>CAYQXD010000129.1:0-9831 GCA_964421315.1 uncultured Thiotrichaceae bacterium
GTTATAACTGCGCAGTTTTTTACGCAAGGTGCCGCGGTTTAAGCCTAGCATTTCAGCGGCTCGTGACTGGTTGCCTTTGGTATGCTCTAAAATGGCTTCCAGCAATGGCTGTTCGATTTGCCTTAGTACCAGATCATACATATTGTTTGGCTGGGTGCCATCCAGTTCGTAAAGATAACGGCGTATAGAGTGTTTTACTGCATGACTTAGCTGTGAAATTTCTGTTGGTGCAGAGTTAGTAATAATACCAGTACCCGTTTTTTCTCTATTTTGAATATTTTGTTCGCTCATGCTGCTATGGATTTTTGTTGTAAGTTAAAAAATTCGGTTATGAGTTCAATTTGGATGCACGCTTCATCGACTTGATTGATGTGTTTTCTAAAGAGTTCGACACCCTTACTATCTTTCTCATAGGTTGTTTTCTCCATCCTTTGGTTCGTGAATCGCACCGCCATCCATGGCTCCTTGCGAAATACCGTCCTTCCTGGACATAACGGCACATCCTTGTGCCACTGCTCCGTCAGATGATGAAGATACCAGCCAATGTGTTTACGTGCTATGCGAACGCCTGATTCTTCACCATAAAAATCATGTAAGTGCTGTAGGTGTGTTACTAATGTCTGGCAAACCTCTTGATAGTCGGGTGGCGAAATGAGAGTGTTTTTAGTTAGATAATGTTTAATTTGTTTGAATATCCAGGGGTTGCCCAGAGCAGCGCGACCAATCATCAATCCATCTGCGTTAGTTGCTTCAAGTACTGCTTTGGCTTTTTTCGGGTCGGTAATATCACCATTAGCAATAACTGGGATAGTAACGGCCGATTTAACGGCTGCGATAGTCTCGTACTCCGCTTCACCCTTATAGGCATCGGCGCGTGTTCGGCCATGCACAGACAGGCTCTGTATGCCATGTTGCTCTGCGATTTTGGCGATATTGACAGCGTTCCGGTTGTTATGGTCCCAACCGGTACGAATTTTTAAGGTGACAGGAACCTCAACTGCATTTACAACAGAAGAAAGTATTTTTGCAACTAAAGGTTCATTTTTCAGCAGGGCAGAGCCAGCTTGTACATTACAGACTTTTTTCGCCGGGCAGCCCATGTTGATATCAATTATTTGTGCGCCATGAGTCACATTAAATTGTGCTGCTGCAGCCAGTTTTACCGGATCGGTTCCGGCAATCTGTACACTGCGTATGCCTTTTTCACCTTTATGATTTAGTCGTAGCTGTGTTTTTCGGGTGCTCCACAAGTGTTTTTCTGCGGTAACCATTTCAGAGACACATAAATCAGCATCCAGCTGATAACACAAATTACGGAACACGCGGTCAGTAACACCAGCCATCGGTGCCAGAATTATCGGCGTGTTAAATGTGTATTGACCAATGTTCATTAGTTTTGTATTTTGACAGATTCTGTGTGTTGTAAAATGCTAGTTTACTGAATACGTTTGCGCGGAGATTATTGAAGCCGTCATCTCGACCAGAGGGAGAGGTCTTATACCGCAGTAGAATAAGATTTCTCTCTTTGGTCGAGATGACAATAACACATTAAATCGTCTGGAACCTGGCTATAAAAAATTGAATTCATAGGTCATCGCCTGCTTGCCGGGATCCTGTATTTCCAGGCTGATGCTGGCATCGGTATTGGCAGGCAATAAATAGGGTGGCTCCAGGTCAAGATACTCATTAGGCCAGAATCGTCTGGCGACAATGGTTTTGCCGCGAATATCTGAAAAATCAATTTGCATAACAGGATAAGGTTGGGCGAACGCTGCGTTATTCTTCAGGGTGACGCTCACCATTAGTGCGCCTTTTTCAGATGGATGCGAGAAAATATTACGTGTGATTAGTTCAATGTTTTCAGGGTCCCGTATGGAAATGTTTTCGCATTTAACGTGCTGACACACAAGTCGAAAAACCTCCTGTAGTTGAGGAACTTTGTTTAACTGATCACGGTTAAACCAGGTATATTCTATTATTAATGTGGCTGTTAATAATAATGTGCCTATGCTCCAAAACACCGTTGAGGTTAGAGAGTGTGTTGCTGGTGCGTAAGCATCGCGGAACTGATCCGGCACAACGTGCGGCAGTGATTTATTGCTTTCTTCATTAAAAAAGTCAAAAGTGTCTTTGTCTGGTTCATCGCTTGCTGGGAGGGGATTAAAATGATTGGGATCTTTAATATCCATGAGTGGATTGTCATGATCACGATGTGGCGCAAGAGGTGAGGGAGGCGGTGTGAGCGACACCGCTTCAGCCGCCATCGCTTCAGTCGGCGGCTCTTTTACAGTAACGTCTTCTAGTAGTGATGACTGATGCTTGCCGGCTACTTCAATGGCATTAAAAACTTCGTTACAAATACCGCAGCGCACAATCCCATCAGCAGCCTGAAGCTGTATTTCAGTGACTCTAAATTTTGTATCGCAATGTGGGCACCGAGTTTGCATGTGTTATTAAACTCTATCGTATATGATTTAAGTTATAAGTTATAAGTATAAACGGGTTTAAAAAACTTACAACTTACAACTTACAACTTACAACTTACAACTTACAACTTAAACCTATACCCAGCATTGCCCTGCAGTCCACCACTATGTAAAGCAATGATTGTTGTGCCGCGCTTAAAGGTTTTAGTTTCTATGAGTTTAAATAATCCATAAAACATCTTGCCGGTATAAACAGCGTCCAGGGAAAAGCCATCAAGTAAGGGGCTGTGCAGGCATTGCAAAGGACTGTCGGCCCATTCTGTAGAAAATCTGGCAGCAGAGAATTCTTGTGGTGAATGACTATAGGTGTTTAACAAATGAGAATGTGTATAACATTTAATAATCAGGCTGGAGGATAAATTCAGGGAAAGGGTGTAGTTAAGCCTTAGCGTGCGACCACATGTATTACAGTGGAATACTCAAAATAAACGACACGATCATCATAAGTCCAGCGTGTGATGGGTGGTTGGCCAACACTTGTCGATATGGCAACAGGTTGTCCGTAAGCGAATTCAACTCTGCCCATACTCATGCCGCGACGTGGGAAATCAAGTAATTTTATTTTTAACGTTTCACCCGGTTGGAGTTCTTTTGCAGGCAGCCCTTTTGCGGGCAGTTGTACGACATCACCCGTTTGATAGATCTGCTGCCTTTGCATCATGATTTCAACTGAAGATTTTAATGGTTCAGGTCGTGTTGACGATGTGGGTTGCCCTGTGGGCTCCATGGCTTTGCTGCTGACATTATTGCTGTGTTGGCTATTTTTTTCCATGGCAGGGCGGTCTTCCATGGCTGGGCGACTGGCAAAAGCGTTGGCAGTGAATAATAGTGCGGCGGCAAACAGGGCGAACTTAAGCATGGTCTGGTATTGTGTTTTTTTTGTCTGTATTGTTTTGTTTGTAAATAACGTATCCATGAGTCTACCGTACAATAATCTGGTTTTTTAGAATACCTGTAATTGTAGCACTAGAATTGAAAAGTGCTGATAAGGTACTAATTATTCATAAAACATAGATTGGTCTACAATACGCTGAATAGTTACTTATACTTTTTCGTAACTATTCAGCGTATTAGGTAAATAGTCTGTAGCTGTTTAGGGGTGAAAGTGGATTATTAGGTGGATAGTCTGTAGCTATTTTAGGGGTGAAAGTAGCGTATTAGGTAAATAGCATCAACCCCTAACAGACTAAATACCTACAGACTAAACCCCTAAAAATACAGACTAAACTAAAAAAACCAATAACCTGCATCATTTTTATAAATTACGCTGAGTAGTTACACTTTTTCATCACCAGACAGGCATTAGTGCCGCCAAAACCAAAGTTATTCGACATCGCAAGATTGATATCAACATTGTCCTGTCGTTTGGTAACAATGGGCATATTCACGGCGTTTTCATCCATGATTTCGATGTTCGCCGATGCCTGAATAAAGTTATGCTGCATCATCAGCATGGTGTAAATGGCTTCCTGGGCACCGGAAGCGCCAAGCGAGTGACCCGCCAGAGATTTGCTGGAGCTGATGGCAGGAATATTGTCGCCAAAGGTTTCTTTAATGGCATAAAGTTCTTTCGAGTCGCCCACGGGTGTACTGGTGCCGTGGGAGTTTATGTAGTCCAGGTTTTCTTCAATGCCTTGCATGGCCATCTGCATACAGCGGATGGCGCCTTCGCCGGACGGTGCAACCATATCAACACCATCAGAAGTTGCACCATAGCCGACCAGTTCTGCATAAATGGGTGCGCCACGTTTGAGTGCATGTTCAAGCTCTTCTACCACCACAGTTGCGCCACCGCCAGCGATAACAAAGCCGTCACGGTTTGCGTCATAGGTGCGGGAGGCTTTTTCCGGGGTTTCATTGTATTTGGTTGAAAGTGCGCCCATGGCATCAAATAACATGCTGAGTGTCCAGTGTTCTTCTTCGCCGCCACCGGCAAATATAATATCCTGCTTGCCCATTTGAATCAGCTCATAGGCATTGCCAATACAGTGTGTGCTGGTTGCGCAGGCTGAGCTGATTGAGTAGTTAACGCCTTTAATGTGAAACGGTGTTGCCAGGCAGGCAGATACGGTGCTGGCCATGGTGCGCGGCACCATGTAAGGGCCAACGCGGCGAATGCCTTTTTCACGCAGGATGTCAGCGGCTTCAACCTGATTGGCTGATGAGGCACCGCCTGAACCCATGATAATGCCGGTACGAATATTCGATACCAGGCTGTCGTCAAGTTTTGCATCATCAATTGCCTGTTGCATGGAGATGTAGGCAAAAGCGGCTGCATCACCCATAAAACGTTTTACTTTACGGTCGATAAAATCAGCCGTATTGATGTCCACGCTGCCAGCAACATGACTACGCATACCTATGTCAGCATATTCCTGTTTAAATTTGATACCCGAACGACCCTGTTGCAGTGACTCCAGTACGGCATTTTTATCATTGCCGAGACAGGAAATGATCCCGATACCAGAAATTACTACTCGTTTCATAATAATTGCCTACAATTGTCTACTAATAATGGAATTGCCAACTAATGGCCTAAAAATCTTCTGTTGAAGTAAACAGACCCACACGTAAATTTTTCGCTGTATAAATTTCTCGACCATCAATTGACATAGTCGCATCAGCAATGCCCATAATCAGTCCGCGTGCGATAATACGTTTAATATCGATTTGGTATTCGACTAATTTTCCCGTGGGTAATACCTGACCGGTGAATTTGACCTCGTTGACACCCAATGCGCGACCACGGCCGGGGTGACCCAGCCAGCCAAGATGAAAGCCCACTATTTGCCACATCGCATCTAATCCAAGACAGCCTGGCATTACTGGGTCGTTTTTAAAGTGGCAGTCAAAAAACCATAAATCAGGGGTTATATCCAGCTCTGCTTTAATTTCACCTTTACCATATGCGCCGCCATTGTCAGCGATATGCGTTATGCGGTCCATCATTAGCATGTTAGGAGCCGGTAATTGTGCATTGCCAGGGCCGAACAGTTCACCCTGACTACAGGTCAGTAAGTCTTCGTAGCTGTATGAGCTGGGTCTAACTGTTGTTTCCTTATCCGCAAGCATAATGTTTCTCATTTATCAGTAAAGTGTTAATTTTATCTGAAAATCCTGTACGATGCTATTAGACAACCACAATGATTTTGAGACAATCTATACGAAGAATTACGCAAGATGGAAGATTTACTATTTATAATTATAATTTTAATCGCTGTCTGGTATTGGTGGGACACGCAAAAGTGTAATGAGATTGCATTGGCGGTGTGTAAGCAAAAGTGCATCAATGCCGGTTTTCAGCTTTTAGATGCTACCGTTATTCGGCAACGCATGTGGTTGCGCAGAGGTTCTACCGGGATACAGATATGCCGTTTGTATAGTTTTGACTATGATAGCGGTGAGATGCCTGGCACAGAAATTTCAGTGTACAGGTTGAACCAGAATATGCACCAGGAATTTGGTGAGCGGCAACAGGGTTATATTGTTTTGATCGGTAAGCAGGTGGTGGAAACAAAATTACCGCATGAAGATGCTGGGAGTGGCTAGTAGAGACAAGGCATGCCTTGTCTCTACAATTCGTTTAATAAGTGAAAAAACGCTTGTTAAAACGCAGGCGTGCTGCACGAGTTTCGCCCTCAGGTATGATTTTCAGGTCAAATCTAAGGAACTCACCATCACTGATTTTTGTCTCTGCCAGGTAATAAATGGCCGTTCCTGAAGTGATTTCCTTAAATTCAATATTTTTTAGTTGTCCGGTTAAATTGCTGGCATGACCAGTGACTTTTGCAGCGGTAGGTTTACCCGTGGTGTGTAGAACTTTTTTCAATATGGCGATATTGATAAGAACACGATTGTTGGCGCGTGTCAGACCATATTGTTTGGCTACATCTGGTGAAAGTATGTCGCTTCTGAATGCATTGTAATGTATTACATAATCACCAAATTCTTTCGAGTTTTCGGCGTAGCTATTCAGGCTGGCTAGCAATAAAGTAAAAATAAATAATAACTTAAAAAGCTTATTGGTTAGAGTATGCATAGGGTTTCCTCGTGGTGTGTCTTTATTGTTGTCGTTTTTTATGACTTTTATACAGTTTATGTATAGTTTAGGCTAAATTAGTTCACCAGTCACACATAGTCTTTTAGAAAAAAACACTTTAGTGGTGATAGTATTACGCTTACGGTATCTAAACAACCGTTATTTATCGCTTTTTATTATTTTTAGTAAGTGCTGGCCCAGACAGTGAAAACGCCAGCCTGGCAGGATATTTAATTTATCTTGTTGAGATTTATCCTGCTGATTCTGGTTCATTATCAGCGTTACCAGTTCTTTTTTTGAACATAAAATTGCACTTGAAACACCTAGTTTCTCAGCCTGATCATTAACACAATGCTGTAAAGTTTTTAGCAAAGTTTTCTGTTGATTGTCTAAAATAGTAAACCGGTTGTCTGGCCATTGATTTTCCGGGCAGGTCAAAGCGGTTTGTATTGTTTCAAATAATTGATGCTTTTCTTTATCGTTAAAACGGGAGCTATGGTTGATATATTGGTTGAACATACTGCCGCTTTCAGGTGGGTCAATTGCGAGCTGCATAATTATGTCATCAGATAAAATTTTTCTACGTGTTTTATCCTGTTTTTGTGCCAGCTGTTCGCGCCATAGTGCAATTGATTGCACTATGGCGAGTTTTCTTCTGTTTAATTTTGTTGCGCCTTTAACTCGCCGCCAGAGTTTGCCGCTGGCCACCTGAAAGCTGTTTTCATCGTTAAATAATTTTGATAACTCTTCATCAAGCCAGGCTTTTCTGTCAGCCTTGTGCAGTTTTTCATCTAGTAAAGAGTGGAGTTGGTACAGATAAAAAACATCATCACCCGCATATTGTATTTGTTTTTTAGTTAGCGGGCGCTGTAGCCAGTTACTTCGGGTTTGAGATTTATCTAGTTGTATGTCGAGTTCGATTTCAACCAATGATGCATAACCAGCCTGGTGCTGCTCGGTGAGTAAGGCGTTGGCAATTTGTGTGTCATAAATGTTGCGCGGTGCTTTTCCCAGGTAATAAAAGAGTACTTCCAGATCCTGTGAACAGGAATGAATAATTTTTATAATATTTTCATCAAGCAGTATTTTTTGTAACGCTTTTTTTGCATCAAAGGCTAATGGGTCGATGCAGGCGACGATTGAATCAGTCGCAATTTGTACCAGTGCGAGTTTTGGGTAATAGCTTGTTTCACGAAAGAATTCAGTATCGACTGCAATTACTTTTTTTTTGTTCAACTGAGAAACAAGTTCATCCATGGTGTCGGATGATTCGATTAATATGGGAGTCATTAAATTAGTGAGTTGTGAGTAGGAATTTGGGGTTATCCTTAGGTTCGTGAACGGTACGTCACTGTAACTCGGCTTCACACTGCAGTGCTAATACCAACCCAGGGAACTTTGCTACGATTCTCTTAAGCTGGCAGACTGCCGGGTTTTTGGCTGAAGCAGCTCAATTTCGTATCCATCAGGATCAGCTACGAATGCCAGTAAAGTTGTGCCTGCATTCATTGGGCCCGGTTGGCGAATTATTTTGCCACCCCCAGCATGTATTTTTTCGGCAGCCTGATAAACATCATCGACTTCAATAGCCAGGTGGCCAAAACCTGAACCGATATCATAGTGATTAGTATCCCAATTATAGGTGAGTTCAAGAGCTGTATGATGTTTTTCATCACCATAACCAAGAAAAGCGAGAGTAAACTTCCCCTCAGGGTAATCTTTCTGGCGTAATAAAGTCATGCCCATAATTTCTGTATAAAACTGTATGGAACGTTGCAGGTTGCCAACGCGTAACATGGTATGCAGTAATCTCATGATGATTTTGGTGATAGTTAGAGTTTTTAGATATCTTAACTTATAATAATGCACAGGCAATAATATTTAAAGGCTCTTACAAAAATGATGGATTTTTTATTTAACGCCAAAACCTTCAAAGATCTGTTTCATAATGCAGTGGAAAAATACCTGGAGGATGAAGAAACTGAGCAGGATCAGGTGGCGTTAAACTCACCGCATAAATTACTTGCCGCGATGGATCAGGCAATTGATGTAATGGCAAGAGCCGATGCCGATAGTGTTGTGCAAAAGCAGATGAGTGCTGAAAGCATGGGTTTGCTGGAGGAAAAAGACATAAGCAAAATAGGAGGCTACACACTAGATATACTAGAAGCCATGGTCGCTTTTGTACAAAATAAAACAGGCGAGCAGAGTCGGGATTTGTTGCGTTTAAGCTTGCCTGTATCGTTATGGATTGCTCGTCACGGTGGTAAGTTAACACAAATTGATATGCTGGTTAATTCGCTGGCAGAATATGCCAATGAAATAACCGAGCCTCACCTGATTGCAGATCTGACGACTGTAATTAAAGAAGTTGTTGATGCCTGTGATAATGAAATTCGCCGTGATGTTGAACAAACGAATATGATGCGACCGTGGCGTATTTTAAATTTAAATTATGGCATTGTTGCAACGCGTAGTCATAATCCAGAGCTGATTGAACAGGCGTATGATAGCTTAGTGAAAAACCTACCACAGGACGCACGGCAATTTTTTAAAGAGGGGTTGCAACAAATGGATGTTATCGCTTATCCTGATGAGGTGCGTGAAGTGGTTGAACGTTACAATAAAATGTGGGGTTCGGAGAGTTCGTTGCATTAATATAAACAAAAAATAGTCCGCGAAGAACGCAAAAGACGCGAAAAAAGCAAAACAATAATAAGTTGGTAGATCGGAATAAAGCTTTGTTTTTTTCGCGTCTTTTGCGTTATTCGCGGATTAAGTATTTTTTGTGTTTTCTAATACACTATGTTTTGTACGGATAAAGTCCTGATGCGGCACATGCAATAGATCGGCCAGGCGGCGCAATAGATGTTCTTCATATTTATCCAGCTCGCTATCGGCATAGGCAAGTTGCCACAAGTCTTCTACCAGTTTTATTTTTTGTTGTTGTGTGTAATGTTCGTTGATTAAGGAAGTGAAGGCATAATAATCCGTGGCTTCATGTTTTTCATTATGAGCAAGGTTGATTAAAGCTTCTATTTCTCCTGTATCCAGATTAAAACGCTGTTTGAGTATATGTCGTAATTTTTCATCTTCCTCTGTAGTGACTTTCTCGTCCACATGTAACATTTCTACCATTAAAGCTGCGGTCGCCATTTGCAAACGACGTTCAACAGGTATGCTGTCTTTGCTGTCTTCGCTTAGGTATTGATTAAAAAACTGTTGTAATTTTGTAAGCATGTTAGAAAATCAGTTAAAAGTTAAAAGTTAAAAGTTAAAAGTTAAAAGTTAAAAGTTAAAAGTTAA
>CAYQXD010000130.1:0-9827 GCA_964421315.1 uncultured Thiotrichaceae bacterium
TTGCGTTCTTCACGGACGAATGTTTTTCAGTTTTTCCAATGTCCGATAAGTGTCGTAAGCAGTCATTCCCTGTTAACTTCTTTAAAACCGATCCAGCATTTCAACATCAAAAGCATCTGTTGATAAACTCAAACCTGCAGCTAACATGCGTTTGTCCAGCTGTGCTATTTTACTGTTTAATTCAACCATCGTGATGGTGTTATCATCCAGCTCATACAGTTGTTTTGAGCCGCGATACTGAAAATTCATGATAATCATTGCATTGTGCTGATCTTCTTCAATCTTTGCTTCAATCTTTTTTTGCTTGCGATAAATTTTATTTAAAATTTGTTTTAAATCCCACACGTACACTGCTTCAAGCATAAAAGGATGGTGGCGTAGTTTAGTCAGAATAAACACCACCGTAGCGGCAGCAATGGCTACTCCAGCGAGGTTAAACCAGAAGTGCGATGCACCCTCGGTTCCAAAAAGCTGGATAATTAGTGTTGAAGCAGCAAGCGTTATAGCCAGTAGAGCGATAGCAATGCCGGCAAATACGATCTTAAGATGTTTACTGTATCGGGACTTATCTATATTTATTAATTGCATGTAATACACTCAATGCTGCTTGTGGTGTGAAGGATTTTGTTTCGTGGTACATTTTTTTACAGAAAACGATTATTTCAAAAAAGTTACTGTCCACCCCTGACCAAACGCACGCTGTAATATTCGGAGCGATGACCGAAGTAGCTGTTGCCATGGAAGAAAACCAGGTACCACACATGTTTCTTATGGTAAGCATTGGGCGTGGAAGACCAATAATTAGAACTTGCAGTCGCTGGAAAAATAGCCGAGTTTATTGCTGGCTCATAACAATTTAACTCTGCTATGGAAGCTAACTCTTTTATATTAGGTAAACGCCAGTCAGTATAACTTGCGTAGCCCCCTCGTGTGTTAAGTATTTCGGGCATTTGCAGGGCGCTTTTCCAGGTATTGGTGTTTATTGTCCCTGTACATGTTCCTGCTGACCATTTTTGCCCTTCAGAACATACCTTCCACATTAATCCTGTTGTTTTATGGGTGACTGTGCCATCGTTATTAACCGTAAAATCACTGTCTGGCGTGTCATTTGGCAGGTCGGTTTTACAGGTTTGTGATGCGACTGTGGTTGTAAATGTAAAAATAAAAAATAAAAATGAAAAATACAGGATCTGAGGAAAAAAATTTGATAGTGGGTTCATGTTTTTTATCTTGATGGTATCTTTTGAATACAACGTCCGTTATGATTATTTTTTGACTGCTAGATAAAGATTGAATGATCGTAGTTTATGATGCCGGTAAAAAATCGATAGGGTAAAGAATAGTCATGCTGCCCACATCCGGTTTTTTACCAAAATTAAATTTTAAAATACGAGCGACAATTTTCTTTTCCAGGGATGGTGCGTTCAGCTCGCTGGAATCGATAATACATTTTGAAACCCGGCCGCTGGCCTCGATGGTAAGTCGCAATACCAGTTGACCTTTTAATAGTGGATGCTTGCGTAATTCACGGTTATAGATGCGATATAGCGCGTCTTTATAGCGATCGAATACCACCTGTATTTCTTCATCGCTGCGTGTTGGTTGTCGCGCAGCCTGCTTGACCTGTTTGCCTGGTGAAGCGCTGGTTTTTGCTTTATCAATTTTGCTCTCAACATGTGAAAACACCACCTTTTTAATATTAGTCTCAGCACTGATGATTTGTCTATTAATCGATGCGGTGTTTGTTACCCCCGTTGACAGATCGATCTGGGATGTGACCAGTGAACGTCTGCCGCTACCAGCAGCACTGCGTGCAGACGAGCTTTGCCTTGATGATTGACTGGTGAGTACTGCCTGAGCGCCCATTTTCATATCGGACGTGGCATCAATAATATCTGAAAAATCATTTTTGAATGCCAGTAAGCCGCTCTTTTCAGCTACCTTACGTGCGACTTTTATTTTTTCTTTTTTAATAGCTGGTTTGTCTTTGACTTTCACTGGTGGTTTAATTTCTTCCTCAGGTTTTTTTTCTACTTTTGGTTTTGGTTTCGGTGGTGGCGGCTGTGCTTTTTCCATAATCAGTTTTGCTATGCGTTCGGGTATCTTGACGTATTTACTGCGATCCTGCGGTGGTAGTTGCCATAACGGAATAAGATAACCAGCCAGTGCTGCAAGACACAGTGTGACCAGCATAACTGCTTTTAAACGAAAGGCATCACTGTGTTGGTCGGACCATGGCAGGGTATTTGTTGAGCTGGAACGGCGTTTTATTTTTCGTTCGATTATAAATTCTGTTTGTTGTTCTTCTAGTTTGTCCTGCAGTTCCTGTTGTTGTTCTAGCAATGTGGCTGTATGTAATTCAAGGCTGACAAGTTGCTGTTCTAGCGTATTGCTTTGTTGATGTGCCTGTTCATGTTGTTGATTGTGATTATGCAATACGGATGCTAATCGTTGTATATTATGTTTTGCCTGTTCTTCACTACAGTTTTCACCCCACAGCAGTTTACTGGCAGAAAAACGTTCTATATTGTTTGCATGTTTGAGTATGCTGGACAGTGAGCTAAATAAACTTTCCTGCGCATGCATTTGTTCAAGCAGTTGCTGATTTTTACCGAGTGCTTTTTTTAGCTCAGTGCTTTGTGTTTTTGTATCACTAATCTGCTGCCTGATACTCTGTAGTTTTTTATGGAGATTACTGGACACAGGAAATAGCTGACTGGTTTTTTGTTTAATTGTTTTGTTTTGCAGTAGAAGGTTCAGGCGAAAACTCAGTGATGATATTCAGAGTTTTCACCGAGATGATTTCCAGGCTATCAATAATCCTTCTGGTTTTGGCTGACAATATGGCGTAGGCAATCAGCAGAAAAATGGCAGACATCAGACCAAAAGCGGTGGTATTCATGGCAACAGAAATGCTGGCAGAAAGAAAATCGGCTTTTTCCGAAGCGTCAGCTTTGGCAACTGCAGTGAATGCATTAATGAGACCGACGATAGTGCCCAGCAGACCGAACAGTGTGGAAATATTGGCCAGTAGTGCAATATAATGTGTGCGTTTATTTAGCTGTGGAGTGATTTCTGACATATTTTCGCTGGTGATGTAATCAATATCATCGCGTTGTTGAATTTCACCCTGACGTTTTAAGCAACGGCGTAAAACACCGGAAATTTCTGAGTTATCTGTATTGATTAGTTGCTGCGCCTGTTCAAAGTTACCGTTTGCCAGTGACGGTTGAATACTTAGCCAGATGCGTTTGTTATGGTACATTACCCACGTTAGTTTAATATAGCGCTCAGTTGTTATGGTCGCACCAATGAGCAGGGTGATAAGAACCGGAAACATAAAATCGCCACCAGCCTGGAAAAAATCCACGAATGTTTTGATTGCATCCATCAATTTTATTTCGTATTAGTAAACATAGTTGGCTTATGGCGTTAACTTGTAACGATTAGTATTGCTTAGCTTATGTAATTCTAATTGTAGCCGAAATGAGTCACGATCCAGTGGCTGCATGGTATTATTTATCAAAGTGGATGAATATTTTGCACTGCGTGTAATATCAGTGTTCTGCCAGGGAATAATATACAGTGATTTTGGTGCTTCTTTGTTACCGACGATGGAAATCCCCGACATTTTTTTGATTTCCCCTGGACTTTCATTGGCAGCATAAACCGCTGTTAACGAATTAACTATGATAGCGAAAGTAAAACCTGCTGTTATATATTTATGCGCCATAATATTACCGTGTTTGCATTCGTTGTTTTAGTTCCAGTACCCAGGTAGCAATTATTTTTTCATCGGGTGAGTATTGCAAATAAGTCTGGTAGTGTTCAAGTGCGCAGGGTAAATCCTGTAGATATATTTCACATAAAATGCCCAGATTTTTTCTTGCTGGAAGATAGTCCGGGTGTTTTTTTAATGCATTCTGGTAGAACGCCCGTGCTGAACCGAAACTACCGGATTTTCGAGACAGTAAACCCAGTTCATTATTGGCTGAGGTATTGCCAATATCAAGCCGTAGTGCTTTGAGCAGCCTGCGTTTTGCTTTTTTATCTTCACCAGCGCGACTGTAGGCCATGCCAAGATTGACATACGGTGCGGCTATTCGTTTTTCTTTAGTGATGAATCTTTCCAGTAAAACAATGGCTTCATCGTACTGCTGTTGCTGTAAATGCAACAGTGACTGTTTAAATATTTGTTGCAATTTGTTGCTGACAGAGATGTTTGCTGAGTTATTTTTGTTTGCTAAATGATTGCTGGTTGCACAGCCCCCAGTTGTGAGTAATAGCATAATAAAAAAGAAACTGACAAGGAAACGTGTCCGAAGTGTCATTATTTATCACTCCTGGCGAACAGGCTTTGCATATAATCACTGTTTTGTTCCTGCTTGGCATAACGTGCCGGCCACAGTTCGCTCAGACGCTGGATGCTTTTATTCACCCATGGATCATAGATGCCGACACCCAGTAATTCAGTGTTTTTATTATGTACGTCGATGGCTTTTTCTTCAAACGCATAAACCTGTTCCTCAAGAGCTAGTTCGTATTGTTCCAGTTCGAGTTCGCTGAGGTTTGTCGGGCGTTCAGATTTCGCCATAGCCCGACTAAACTGCAGATAAATTTCAGCGGTATAATAGGTAGTAGCGGTAGTGACTTCACTGACCTGGTAAGCAAGCAGGCGACGGAATAACTCAAGTGCCGCATTCATACGCTTTTGTTTCAGCGCAAGATTCTTTTTAAAGGGTTTGTTTAATGTTACTTTACTGAACTCACGCATTTTGACTTCTGCCAGTATTAACAGTGCGTTTGCTGCCAGTTTACGGCTCTGTCCGGTTCTTTCCTTATCAATTTTTTGTTCAGCAATAACAAGTTTGTTCAGCGTGTCATAATAATTTCCAGTGTCGTTTTTTAATTTATAAATATCCGCGATGTGTTGATAAGATATGACTGCGTCTTCTACAGGTGATGGAAATAATTTCACATATTGTTGGTAAACCCGTAGCGCATCATTATGTTTGTTTGACTGCCGGTATAAATCGGCGGCCTGCAATAAGGCATCACGCCGAATAGTTTTATCATTATTGTTTTTGGCAACCTGCTCAAACTCAATGGCCGCTTTTATGCTCTTATCATTTTTTTTGTAGATAATGGCGAGGTTGCGCTCTGTGGCTGCTGCTAGTTCAGGGTCTGTATTATGAAGTTGAAAATTTTCTAAAACGCTGGCGGCCTGCGACCAGTTCTTTGTAGCGATAAGTGCAACAGCAGCATCAAATTGTGCCGACACAGCTAAACCTGCAGTGGGTGTGACTGTGCTAATGCGTAGAAAATGCTGTGCGGCAACAGCGGGTTTCCTGTGTGTTTTAGCACGTTGACCCTGTTTGTATATAGCTAGTGCCAGATTATCAATCAGTACTGAGTGTTGTGTTTCATTGCTGTTGGTCATAACTAGCGTTTGTTGATACGCTTTTTCAGCTTCAGCGTAATGTCTGGTTTCAAACGATGCGTCTGCCAGTATGCGCCAGGCGATACGAAGCTGTTTTTTTTCTGCCTGTGGATAATGGCGAATGACGCGACGCACAGTATTTGCTGCAGAATTATAATTTTTTAATAACAGCAGATCGTTGGCGGCAGTGGTCAGCACGACACTGGCCTGTGTGTGCTGCGGGTAAGTTTCAACGAATAACAGTGAGCTGCGCACAACGTCTTCTCGCACAGTATTTCGTTGTGAGGCAGCAGTGTTTTTCAGGTGTTCACGGTAAGCAAAAATGGCAGCATAAGCGGATTGTTCTGCGATCTCCGAGTTCGGGAAATTGTTTGCAGTGCGCTCGAATGCCCTGGCTGCGCTACGGTAGTCGCCCTGTTCAAGAAACAGTTCAGCTAGCAGTTTACTTATTTTCGGGGTACGTTTGTCTAACGGGTATAGATAATTAAATTCTTTGTACCAGTGTGTTGCCTCGGATAAATGGCTTTGTTTTTTAAGCCTCGATTTTTCCTTTGTTTTTCCTTTGTTTGATTTTATATGGCTTAATTTTTTATAGGCTGCATGATAATGCGTTGCCAGGTTATGAATGTTGCTTTTCTGAAATTCATTGATTTCAGGCTGCTGTTCCAGCTTGTTTTTTTTCCAGTAGTCTGCGCGTTTATCATAGTTAATTGCGAACTGTTTTCTTGCCTTAATGGAAAGTTCAGTAAAACCACTTTGCTGGTAAATCTCAATTATGCGTTTAGCATAAATAGCTACTTTTTCGTTAAACGGGTAAACACCGATATAAGCCTGGTAACTGCCCGCTGCATCCGAATAACGTTTTTTAGAAAGATAGTATTCAGCTAACTGTTTATAGAGTTCAGCAGTGTAGGGTTTGCCCTGGTTTTTTTTAAAATAAGTGGTGAAGGCATCTGCGCCGCCAAGATAGGAAGCGCTCAGGCTGGTGCTGTGGTAAGCATCAGCCAGCTTCTTGCTGTTCAACAGGTCTTCGCTTGTTCCGTTACGTTTGGCTTCGCCCAGCATGTGATCGAGTGAAGCGATGAAATAATTGAGTGCCTGCTTATATTTATCCTGCTTGAAGGTTGCCCAGCCCAGTTTGTTAAGTGCCAGCGGGTAGTACACGCTTTTTTTGCCGAACGGCAGCACGGCTACATAATATTGACTGGCTGGTTTATATTTTTTTATACGGAAGAAATACTCGCCCAGTCTGAAATTAACTTCATCCATGAGTTCAAAACCCGGGTAGCGCCTCGCCAGTGTCTGCAAGCTGCCGGTGGCTTTCTCGTTTTCACCGATGTCATTGTAAGCGCGTGATAGCTGGTACAGAACCAGGTCATTACGATCATACATCGGATAGTCGCTTAATAACCGGGTATAATGTTTTATCGCAGCTCTGGCGCCGGGTTGTGCAGGCGATGACATGCCGTCGATGAGGTAACTTTTTTCAGCTTCAAGGTTAGCCATCCGATGCCTGACTTCTGCTGCTCGTTTTGAAGACGGCGCCTGTTTCAGGTATTCACGATAAGCTGCCATGGCTTTGTCCAGACTGGCATCCACTTTTTCATCTTTTATTTCAATCCGGGTTTGCTCCAGAAGGAATACGGTGTTTTCTTTTTTGAGTGTGCAGGCAGAAACAAACAGTACGGGCAGCAATAATATTGCTGGAAAAACGCGCATACCTGTTTTGAAATTAATAGAAATGCTGTTAAATATCAGGGCGTTCATTTCTGTTGTCTGGTCGCCAGGTCGTAACTTTCTGCCAGTGCAAACAAAGCATTTATACGATAGCTTTCCAGTTTTTCGTGCTGTTGTTTAAGCTGGTTTATAGCTTGTAATGATAGTTGTTTTCCCGTCTCTGTTAAAACAGGCTTGAGTCTGGTTTTGATTTGATTTAGCTGTGCAGCAAGTTTAATCAGTTGTTTTTTCTGCTTGCTGAGTTGCTGGTATTCATTGTTATGATTTTTTAGATGGTTGATGGTTTTTTTAGTTTCAGCTCGTGTGGCAGCGACCTGCCCTTGTTTTAAGGGCATGCGTTTTAATACGATAAGTTTGTTAAAAGTATCGATATTGTCCTGCTGTTGCTGCAGGCGTTTTTTGCTTAAAACCAGGTTGTGAAGGCTGTCTGCCAGTAGACGAAAGTGAGTATCAGTTAAAAGTGTGGGCAGGTAGAACGGCTGTTTTTGATCATCAACTAATAATTGTGCATAGTTTTTTTTTGCTTGAGACTCAAAGGCCTTTGTTAAATGCAGCAGCAGCTCACCATTTTGTGTGAGTTTGATAGCGGTATTTAAGCGCGACAGTTCAGCTTCCAGTGTTTCAATAGCATGGCCATAAAGGTTGGCTGCTTTGCCGTGAGCGCCGAGTTCAGCATAAGCGTAGGGCAGTGCCATTTTGACTTCAATAACACTGACGCTGAGTTTTTCGCTGCTATGCAATAAGCTCCAGGGGACAACCGCACGCTCTATTTTACCCAGAGAAAAATCTGCCCAACCTGAGTTCAGCAGTGTCTGCTCAATGAAAGGGCTGTCCATACGTACACGGTTAAAATAGATTTTTGCCTGTGCTGGCAGAGATTTTTCCAGATAGCGGTTACCAAGTTTCAGGTTGGCAAAGTCTTTTATAGCCAGTTGTTCTTCATTGTTGCTGTATATCTGACCCAGTGTGGCCAGCGTGGATAGCCCTTTTTCTGTTTTGCCGCTTTGCAGTTGCGCGAGAGCCAGATTGTATCGGATGAAGGCATCGACATTATCATCAATAGATAACTTTTCAAGGATGCTCTCGGCTGCACGGTATTTGCCGACACGGATAGAGGCAAGTGCGGTTAGCTGTTGCAGGGGGCGTTTATCCTGCTGCTTAATGTCGCCCTGTATCATATTCAGCAGCTGTAGGCTTTTAACAGGCTGTTGCTTATGGTAATAGAATTTTGCCAGCAGATAGAGCTTATGGTTTCGCTGTTGTGGATTGTTATATTGTCCAGCCTTAATGTTCTTCTCGACTTGCTGGCTTAGTCCTAATGTTAGTAGCAGTTCATCTTTGTTAATGTTGTTATTATGGCTGGATGTGCCGTGTGACAGATAGCGGTTAAGCTTTACCAACGCGTCAAAGGCGTGACCGCGTTGTGCTTCAAATAAGATTTCAGCCTGCAATAAAGGCTTGAATTTTTCTGGCGAGGCTGCTTCCAGTGTTGTTG
Source organism: uncultured Thiotrichaceae bacterium (assembly GCA_964421315.1). GTDB lineage: Bacteria > Pseudomonadota > Gammaproteobacteria > SZUA-229 > SZUA-229. The sequence goes on from CAYQXD010000130.1 coordinate 8,673, forward strand.
CCATACCAAGAGTAGCGCCACAAAATGTGGCGATTAAGATATGTATATTCACTCGAATTAGTTATCCTGTTGGCGTTTCAGGTAACTGATTATATCCTTAATTTGTTCATCATTTAACACCTGTTTCCAGGCGGGCATTGAGGTGTTCGGCAGACCATCGCGGATGACTTGCAGTAATTGCTGATCCGGTCTTTTTGTGATTTCAGCACTGGTTAAGTCACGGGCAGGTGGCTCCATAAAACGACCAATCCAGTTTTTACCGGTGGCAGCACCGCCGTGACAGAATGCACAGTTTATCTGAAACAAAGTGTTGCCACGTTGTATCGCTGCGCTCATGTTTGATGTGTCCGGTATTTTTTCGTGTACATGATATGGTGAAGCGCCACTGATGATATGGACATCTGCCTTGTTGTCGAAGTGTTTACGCGGGTAGGACAGCGGACGTAATTCCCATATCGGTCCTTCATCATTCACTGTCGCACGGTCGTGGCAACTGATGCAGGATTGCATGAACAGGCTTTTGCCTTTTTGCTGTGATTCGCTTAGCTGTTCCCACGGGGTGTCCAGTGCCAGCTTGCCGCTGGCAAAAGGAAAGGCAATTTGGTAGCGTTGATGATTCGGCCAGCCATTCGCTTCGGTATGATAAATATAATCCGTTTTGTTGTTGCCCATTAAACGCTGGCGGATGTAGCTCACTACATTTTCAATTTCTTTTTCAGACAGTACGCTGCTGAAGCTCACCATGGCAGTGCCTTCTCGTCCATGGCTAATGGCTGCCACCATTTGCTCAGTTGTTAGCTGCTGTGGCGAGCTACGGGTAAAGTTTCGTGGTTTTGGGTTGAGGTAGGTGCTGGCCAGTGTTTGTGCATCACCATCATACGCGTGGCACTGATAGCAGTAAAAATCGTAGCTAAGTTTGCCTTTTGTTATGGCATCGGTAGTCGCTGCCTGGGAGCTGAGTAAACCTGAAACGACGACTAACAGGAATACGACCGGGAATACGCCGGTAAAAAATTTAACAGTATCATTACGGCTCTTGTTCATTGGTTAAAATATTTGTATTAAGTTTGCATTTCATTTGGCAGACAGTGTCAGAGTTGGAATGGCTGATTTCGACACATAGCTGACGTTGGAAAAACTGAAAAACATTCGTCC
>CAYQXD010000131.1:0-9740 GCA_964421315.1 uncultured Thiotrichaceae bacterium
CTGCGTTATTAATTGCGGTTATGGGTTTTGTTGGCACTATTGCGCTAAGCAAATATCTGCTTCGTGGCGATATAATGGAATGATTTTGTAATTACTAATTACTAATTACTAATTACGAGTTCATGGCTGTGATTAGTATTGAGTATAGTAATTAGCTCCTGTGGGTTTTTATGTTTTTGTTTGTTTTTTTAATTAGTAATTCGTAATTAGTAATTCGTAATTAATTTTTAGGGGGTAAACACATGCTTGACTGGATTTTAGCCGCGCTGGTTTTAATAGGTGCTTTTTTTACCCTGGTGGGTTCGATCGGCTTATACAAACTGCCAGACTTTTATATGCGTTTGCATGGTCCAACCAAAGCCACTACGCTAGGGGTGGGTGCGATTTTAATTGCCTCTATGTTGTATTTTAGCTTTACTACTGAAGCCGTCAGCCTGCATGAAATTCTGGTGACGGTGTTTTTATTTATAACCGCTCCGGTAAGTGCGCATTTAATGGCTAAAGCAGCATTGCATATTAAATTAAAAAAAGTTGAACGCACTTATTGCGATTCAGAATAACTGAATCTGCTAATTTATTCCTGATAGAGGGGTAATAAGCTGAGTATCGGTAAACGAGCAGTTTGTTTTACTGTTACACTGGCACGGTATCAATAAAAATCCATAATTGATAGGCGACGAATATGGCAAGCAATATCCCGCCTTCTATTCTGTTGATGTTGCCAGAACCGGTGTTACGCAAGCCTCTTGCCATCAGGTAGAGGGCAATGGCAAGGCCAATCATTAGTGGGAAATCGCGGCTTAATACTGCGTCATCAAAACTGCCGGGGTTTATAACGCCGGCGATACCCAGTACCGCCAGGATGTTAAACAGGTTGGAACCGACGATACCGCCTACCGCCATATCATGTTCGCCTTTGCGTACGGCTGACACGGTAGCAGCTAATTCTGGCAGACTGGTGCCGATAGCGACAATGGTGAGACCAATCACCAGGTCACTGACACCAAAAGTCTCGGCTATACCTACTGCTCCCCATACCAGCATTTGAGAGCTAATTAGCAGTAGTGCCAGGCCGGATAGCAGTAACCACCAGGTGCTGCCTGTGGAGGTAGTTTCTGGCATCTCAGCGTTAAACTCTTCCTCCAGTGGGTCATCGGCTGGTGCGCTACGAGCCAGATGGATGCTCCACAGTACCATCATGACCAAACCTGCCAGCAGTAGCAAACCATCCAGTCGTGAAAGTATGCCATTGTAGAGCAGAGCCAGGGCGACGAGCATGACCAGTAACATTAGTGGGAATTCCCGGCTCAGGGTTTTTGAGTGTACGCTCAGTGGCATGATAAGTGCTGCCACACCCAGTACCAGAGCCATGTTGGCAATGTTAGAGCCAATCGCGTTGCCAATGGCGAGACCGCTATTGCCTTGCCAGGCAGCCATGGCAGATACCATCATTTCGGGAGCCGAAGTGCCAAAGGCGACGATAGTGAGACCAATGATCATCGGTGATATGCCAAAATTGTTTGCCAGACATGAAGCGCCAGTAACAAAACGGTCAGCGCTCCAGGTCAGTATGACCAGCCCTGTGATAATGGCTAAAACGAATAAGATGATGTCTTGCATTTTTTTCCTAAATAGTTGTGGTGTTGATTTGAAGCCAGGCGTGGTCAGCGATGTGTCATTAATCTTCTAGCTTAAGCCCAGGAGTAGAGATTGAAAAAACGGTGTATATTAGCAAAATACGCTATAGTTTTTAATAATGTGTTACAGAATTTTGGAAAAATTTCTGTGAGGTGGTTATTTATAGAGAGTTTTGCAGGAAACATTTTTTTGGTTGTTGCTATCCCCATGCATAGGTGTAGCCGCTCAGGGTTGAGCTGGCAAAGCGTGCCAGATTTACTTTTGATCGAATGACCAAGTTCGGTCATAAGCGGACACTAACAAACAACATTATTTTAGCCGCGAAGAACGCAGTAGTGGCACATGGATGTGCCACTACTGCGTTCTTCGCGGCTAAAATCCTTCAGATTCTTAATGTCTGCTCAGTGTCGGAACCAGACATTTCGTCAATACAACCTTGATGGTGTGTTAGTTAGTCAGCCTCAAATAAAGCAAAGGTAATTTACGTGGCAGTTCTTCGGCATTATGGATCAGCACATAGGAACGGCTGCCGAACAGGTAAGGCAAATAGTCTTCAGCCTGTTCATCAATGGTGACGCAGAAGGGGCGTAAGCCCAGTTTTTCCGCTTCCAGTATTGCCATGCGGGTGTCTTCTATGCCGTATCGACCTTCGTATTTATCCAGGTCATTGGGTTTGCCATCGGTGAGAATAAGCAGCAGTTTTTGAGTTGAGGCTTCTTTTACCAGTAACTCGGTGGCATAACGGATGGCCGCACCCATACGGGTGTAATAGCCGGGGCGAATGGCATTGATATGGCCGCGGATGTTGTTGTCGTATTTGTCGTCAAAACCTTTGATGTTGTAGAAACGAATATGGTTGCGATTGCGTGATGAGAAACCGTGCAGGGCGAAACGATCACCGGTTGCAGTTAGCGCTTCGGAAAACAGGTAAAGAGAATCGCCGATAACATCAATGACACGGGCGTGATTATTGACATAAGCATCAGTGGACAGTGACAGGTCGGCAAGCAGCAGGCAGGAAAGGTCGCGGTTGAGGTTGCGGATGTCGCGATAGACGGGTGTATCGTTATTTACCTGGCCGTGTTTACGGTCGGTGAGAAAGTTGATGTAGCTTTCAAGATCAAGTTCGCTGCCTTCATTTTGTCTGCTGAGCCAGTGTCGCTGCGGGCGCAGGGTTTCAAATTGGCGGCGAATTTTATGTGCCTGAGGGCGCAGTTTTGCAGGTAGTTCCATTGGTTGCGCATGGCGCGAGCTCATTATCTGTAGTCGGCAATGGTCTTTTTGTAATATTTGTTTTCGGTAATCCCATTCGTCGATGGCGATGCCTTCACCTAAAACGATATCATCATATTTCTCTGCAGGCAGATCGAGATCAAGTTTGATTTTGCTGGCACTGGTCTGATCGTCCTGCGCTAGTGTAATACTGTCCATGTCCTCGGCGGTTTTCATGGCATCTTTTTCGTCTTCATCGTCGGTGGCGCGGTTAATTTTGATATATTCACCCCAGCTCCACATGGCTTCAAAGCCAAAGAGCATTAGCCCGTTCTTGCCATCGGGCATGTCTGTGTGTTCGGCTTTTTTGCGTTTTTGCTGTTTGTTCTGAGGGTTTTTGTTGTTTTTGTTATCGTCATCATCAGGTCGGTCAAGATCAGCGGGTGCTATGCCGGTGTTGAATTCCTGTGTAGGGGGCGAGGGGTGTAGCCACAGTAAAACCGGCTGTGGCGGATATTTGGCATATTCAAGGCTAACCGTTTGTGCAGGGTCGAATAGAGCAATACGGATGGCTTTTTCCTGTTGTGCTTCTCTGCTCGACAGGGTATCAGGGTGTGGTCGTTGTTGTAAATGTGCACGCAGCAGGTTTTGATAGCGATGGTTTAAGCCTGGCCATGTTTGTAATGTTAAGCGGGTACGATACTGGTTTTGGCTGATCCAGTTCTTGCCTTTGGCAGGTGGTGCTTCTGGAACCACAGATAGCGCGGTGAGCCATAAATAAAGGTCACGATTTAGCTGACGCTCTGGAAACAGCGCAATGCTGTCCGGTAGTCGCAGGGTTTCTTCATCGCGCCATGCGTATTGCGTTGCCTTGCCGGTTCCGGCTATGCGCTGCATGAGGGTGCGTCTTGCATACAGTTCGGTGTCGGTTGCATTTTCGACTCGCAAGCCACCTTCGCCACCGAGGGCACGAAAGAAAATGCCCGCAGTGCGGCGAACTTCATCCAGATGGACAATGGCATCAGGATAATCTTTGTTAGCGCGGCTGGTAACAAAACGGTGCCAGATTTTACCGACAAATTCTTCCATTATCTCCCCCCGGATACTATGTCAGTTCACGTGGTAGCCACAGAATCATGACTATGCAGATGATAACCAGGACGATGAATAGCCGTGTGAATTTACGTTGTGGTTCTTTACCGGAATCAGGTGGTAAAGGCATACCGCAGTGTGTGCAGATTTCTTCATTGGGTAGAACCTTGCCACCACAGTGTTTGCAGGTCAGTTGGTTCATTTTTTATTGCTGTAAATTAACCGGGGCGATGAATCGACCAATGAGAGGATAGCTGTAATCGATGCCCTTGATGGCTTTGGAAAATGCCAGAATGCCGACTATAAGAAATACCGGCAACAATATCATATAGTAAAGTTCGAGCAATAATAACCCTGATAGAGTGGCATAACCACCGGTCAGTAAAATAATGGTGTTGATAACGATAAAAACAACGGTGGAGATGCTACTGGCAAGCAGCGCCTGCTTAAGATGGTGCTGGTCTATCAGGCTTGTTTTTTTATAGCGTAGAAAATAAAGCACCCATAACGCCAGGTAGAAAATGCCAACAAACAACAGGTTGCCAATGTAAAAGGCTTCTGCCCAGGCGGCGGTGTGGTCGCCTGAGTACTGCTCTTCAGTGATTTCTTCGGTTGTGTTACTGCTCATCTTTTTTGGTTTCCATTTTTGCACGAACCACTTCCATTAAAGCTTCTACGGTTTCTTCTTCATCACTAAGCGGTTCTATTATTGCTGCGCGGCAGGCTTCAATGCGGTCAAAGCCTGATTTGATTAAGGTGGCAGCGTACACCAGCAAACGGGTTGATGCGGATTCTTCCAAATCGTGTTCTTTCAATACCCGCAGAGCGTGCGCTAGCTCGATGAGCTGTGTGGCTAAATCCCGATCGATTTGCGTTTCTTGCTGAATGATGGTTATTTCGGTGTCAATGTCCGGGTAATCAAAACGTGTAGAAATGAAGCGTTGCCGGGTTGATGGTTTCATGCCCTTTAGCAGGTTTTGATAACCGGGGTTGTAGGATACCACCAGCATAAATTCTTTGGGGGCATGCAGTACTTCACCGGTACGTTCTATTGGCAGAATACGGCGGTCATCGGATAGTGGGTGCAATACCACGGTGGTGTCTTTACGGGCTTCGACAATTTCATCCAGATAACAAATTGCACCTTCTCGCACCGCTTTACTTAGCGGCCCATCGTGCCAGTAGGTTTCGCCATCACCGATCAGGTGCCTGCCCACCAGATCGGCAGCGGTGAGGTCATCATGGCAGGCAATGGTGTATAAAGGTCGCCCGAGTTTAGCTGCCATATGCTGAATAAAGCGGGTTTTACCGCAGCCGGTCGGGCCTTTAATCAACATCGGCAGTTGATTATGGTAGGCGTGTTCGAACAGCTCGGTTTCGTTATGCTGGTTTTGGTAATAGGGAATGTCGGTTTTTATTTTGCTTATTTTGCTCATAATTTTCTCGTGGAGGTATCGTGCAAAGGTCTGTTACAGGCTAATGAGGTAGGTAATGCCAGTGGTAGTGCAGACGGTCAGTACCCAGCCATACATAATAATGCGCCAGAGCAAAGAGACACTGCGTAATTCCATATAGTCGCGGGTAATCCATCCAGCCTTGAGAGCTGCGGTTAACAGTAAAAATAACATCGCCATGGTGCCACTGTATTCGAGCTTTGCCATGGCATAGGTGATGAGTGTTAACAGCATCATTACCAGCCATAGGCTGTGGATGTTGTAGAATTTGTTCATTAATGCTGATTTCATTATGTTATCTTCATCGAATGATATACACCAGCGGGAATAAAATTATCCATACCAGATCAACCATGTGCCAGTAAGAAGCGCCGGTTTCAATACCGATATGGTTGTCTGCGCTATAGCCCTTGCGTTGCGCTTTGATAACGATGGCAAACAGGATTAACATGCCTACAACAACATGTAAAAAGTGAAACATGGTTAACGAAATATAAAACATATAAAAAACATTTGTTTCCAGGTTGATACCCTGTGAAAACAGTTGCTGGTATTCGATAGATTTTAGTAGCAGGAAACCTGTGCCACAACCTAGTGCCGCATATAGCCATCTTACACAGCTTTTAACTTTATTAAGCCGAATTGCGTGAATTGCACGTACCACAAAATAGCTGGAAGTAATGAGTAGCAAGGTATTTGCTGCTCCGATTTCTCGATTTAGCGTGAGCTGATACTGATTAAACATTTCTACGTTTTGCATGCGCACTACAGCATAGGCAAGAAAAGCAATGCCAAATGCCAGTAATTCAAGAAAAATAAAAATCCAGATTGCAAAGTCGCCGGGTAATAGTCTCGGTTGTTCTTCTACATGCTGAGTTATTATCGTTGTTGTGTTCAAAATGAGGCTTTATCCTAAAAAAATCAGTTAAATCGTAGCGAGAGCGATCAAGGTGCTGAATATACAAGACTTTATCGGTTATTTTGAGCGAGTAGTGGCACATGGATGTGGCGTTTACGAACCAAAGGATGGAAAACGTATCACCCATACGGTGAGTTCAAAATGTTCGAAAAAGTCTTGTAGATTCAGTGCATTGGACGCTCGCAGTAGGTTTAACTGATTTCTTAGGTTTATTGTTTACTTTTTTTAGCGGTGTTCAGGCGCGCATTGTGTCATCAGAGGTCTGCAATAGCTGTAATGATAAGGTTGCAGGCGGTGGTGTTTTGTATGTTAATGTTGAGCTGTTAATGTAGCATTGATGTTTGTCAAGATGGTTATACAGAATTTTTTAATTGATCACCAGACCATGCGCGCACCAGTGCCCATACTGCAAGCACAACGAACCCAGCATGCACAATAGTAAAATAGGTGATGACAAAAACCCAGGTCCAGGCAGAACCAAAACCGCCCAGTAAAATCATTAGTGTGCTGACCAGAATGAGTGTCGCTGCCGCTATCAGGTTTATTTTTAAACCTAATCTGGCGTGGTAGTGGTCAATCGTATTGGCTTGTGTTTTTTTATAAATCAATACTAATATGATAAAACCTATAACTGGCAGAAAGGTTAGATTCAGCAGAGAAGCCAGAGCGGCGTTTGATGCGCGTTTGAGTTGTAGCTTGAGTTGTTGTTTGTTTTTGTTTACTGACCTCATTGTCTATCCACCATTGTTTGCCGTTTTGTCTGAAGTGTCTCTTAGCTTATCGTACTTTTCTCTAAATTAAGGGCATCTCTATTAATTCTTTTTGAGCAGGTTTGTACTTGAGAGACCCAAAAATAAGGTGAAGATCGCAGCACACGTGGAACATAATTCACTTTGCAAGGTTTTTAACGAAGTTATTGGGTTTCTCAAGTGCGAAGGTGCCAATCGTGAATTAAGAGATGCCTTTAAATAACACCATAAAAAATACCGCCTGAAAAGGCGGTATTTTTTTACAGTCTGAGGTAAGAGCCTGTCTTAGGCAAGAGCCTCTCCTTTTGTCTCACTTGCTGGCATTTTAACTTCTTCACCTTTTACAAAGAAGCTGACAACATAGACAATGAGTCCTATCATGAAGATAATGCCTGCGATCAGACGCATCCAGTAGAATATTTCTATTTTATCCTGCACCACCATAAAGCCTAGCGGTGTATCTGAAAAACGTTGCAGATAAACTTGCAGGATACCTGCAGCTGTCAGGAATAGAGTGATAAACACCATAGAAACCGTCATCAACCAGAATGACCACATTTCCACTATCTGTGCTTTTGCATTAGCGGCTAGTTGGCCGCGCATGATAGGCATAGAGTAAGAAATGATGGTCAGCACTACCATTACATAGGCGCCGTAGAAGGCCATATGGCCGTGTGCAGCTGTAATTTGCGTACCATGGGTGTAAAAGTTAATCGGTGCCAGGGTATGCATAAAGCCCCAAACGCCTGCGCCCAAAAAGGCCATGACGGCAGTACCTAATGCCCATAAAGTTGCTACTTTATTAGGGTGCTCACGACGTCTTTTGTTGATCACATTGAAGGCAAACAAAACCATGACAAAGAACGGAATGGGTTCCATTGCGGAGAAGATAGAGCCTATCCACTGCCAGTATTCCGGTGTGCCTATCCAGAAGAAGTGATGACCTGTGCCGAGGATGCCGGAGAACAGTGTTAATGCGATAATGACATATAGCCATTTTTCGATGATTTCACGGTCAACACCGGTTATCTTGATCAATACATAGGCGAGCATGGAAGCCATAAGCAACATCCATACACCTTCTACCCATAAATGCACCACATACCACCAGAACATTTTATCCAGTACCAGATTATCGGGAACGTAGAAAGCAAACAGGAAGAATACCGCCAGTCCGACCATACCAGTTATAAATACCAGTGATACCACGGTTTTACGTCCGGTAAGAATGGTCATGCCGATATTGAAGATGAACGCTAGCACTACAATCACGATGCCTATTTTGCCGATCGTAGGCTGTTCAAGAAACTCTCGTCCCATGGTAGGCCACAGGTGATTCATGGTGATTTCAGCCAGAGTGGCATAAGGCACCAGTAAATAACCCAGTATGATGGCAACGCCGGCAGCCAGGAAAGTCCAGAAGGTGGCTATTGCTAGCCAGGGAAGATAGAGTTCACGCTCGGATTCTTCAGGTACAAAATAGTGAGCAGCGCCCATAAAGCCAAACAGCAACCAGACGATCAATAAGTTTATGTGTACCATGCGAGCAACGTTGAAGGGGATTTCCGGGAATAGAAAATCGCCGATAACATATTGCGTGCCGAGGATGAGCCCAAACAGGATCTGTCCGACAAATAAGCCAATAGCTGCAATAAAATACAGTTTGGCAATGCCTTGTGTTTCATATTTCATGTGTATTTCCCCTTAACCTTGAATGTTGGGTGGCCAGTCTCTGGCGGTTTTAATGCCATCGGCGTATTTTAGGAATTGTGCAATTTCTTCCAGCTGCTGATCGGTAAAATTAAACTGTGGCATGCTGCGGCGACCGGGAATACCTTCAGGCGGACGGCTTTGGATATAGGCCTTGACCGCTTCAGTGCTTTCACCAAAGCGGGTATAAACATTGCCAAGTTCGGGGGCGAAATAAGCGCCTTCACCTAGCAGGCTATGACAGCCAGCGCAGTTATATACTTCCCATATATATTTACCTGAGGCAACCGTTGGTGTCAGGTTTTCTCTATTGTCAGTTTGGGGCAGGCGCTGTACCGTATCAACGGTTAAGCCAAGAAATACCAGGAGGAAGAAAACAGATCCCCCATAGTAAATATTTCGTGCCATGCCCTTGGTAAAGGTTTCTCTCATAGCGTTTCTCACTTGATTAGAGTTAATTATTTGGATTATTGTTTTGTGGCAGCCAGAGCCACGATGAGTATAATATGAGAGAGACGGGAAAGCTACCTTGATGTTAATCAAGAAAAAGTAAGCTGGGCAGAATTAAGGTTTGTGAGGTTTGTGTGGGAAATCATTTGTTAGGACATATTATGGGGGCTAAGTTCAACGTAATCTGGACAATCATTAATAAAAAAGGGGCTATGTCACATAAAAAAGTTCAGCGCAGGGCTGTTCATGCACGTACACAGATATGAGTAGCCTCTGTGGCGAGCTTTTTATGTTGTTTTTAAGCTCACATGGTTAGCCTTTTTTGTATTTTTTGGCGTGACCAGGGCGTTACCTGTAAACGTTGGTGCCTGTGATCGACACCGATCTCAGTATTTTCCAGATAACAGCCTGGATCTTCTGCCCAGAAGTTGCCACTTAGCGACCAGGCTCGTGTACGTGAGTTGCCGCCGCAAATTTTGATCTATTGGCAGTAGGCACAACGCCCTTCAACCGGCC
>CAYQXD010000132.1:0-9682 GCA_964421315.1 uncultured Thiotrichaceae bacterium
CTGCACCGATGTCGCCGTACCCGCTGCATTAGAACCGCTTGCGGTAATATTAAAAAGATTGTACCTAAAACCTCTACCTGCCCGCAGGCTTCCACCAAAGCCTGCGGTACACCCTACATGCAATGCATTAGCAGTAAGATTAGAGGTATTGGTTAATGTGTACGAGTCCACTTGCTCCTGTAGTTGCACATTTATTGTTTGCCAGTCCGTCAGCCTGACTGTCGGTTCTGATGCCACAAACTCAAGTACCGACTGAGTCGCATTAAAAGCAACTAATTGCTGCTTTGCATTTGCTGTGGCTTTTAGCTCCAGGCTGGCACTGTTCATTGATGAAACGCCAATCAGGGTCAGCACGGCAAGCATTACCAGCACCAGAATCAACACGAAACCATGCTGCGGTTTATTTTGTTGCTGTCTATTAATGATCATCTTCACTCCATCCGACATTTTGTCTCGCTGGCTCATCAACCTGCCTGACATTTCTTAAACTCACTACGCTGCTTACCATAAAATATCGAAAACCGTTCTCACCGCCTAAATTTACCGACTGCCCGGCTATACGGAATGTTTTGCTGGTGTTAACGCCTCGTTGCGGCTTATCAGAGCGCATCACCAACCAGATTTTTGCAGCATAAACCTGAGTCCAATCGTCAGCAGCCACATCACTCGGGTCTACATAAACATCAATAACCTGGTCATTATCCAGGTCGACACCGAGCTGCACCTGTAAATCACTGACACCGGACACCAGCAACTGATTTTGCACAGAAGGTCCATTTACCAGCGCTACTCGACGCAATGCAGGAATACCATCATTTTCATCGGTAAAATCGCTGATGTAATAAGCAAAGGCATGCAACATATGGTTGTTGGTTGTTGCTGCTGCGTCATTCACAACCAGGCCTGGTGCGGTTGTACCAATAAATATTTGACCGCTAAGAAAATTACTGCGTATATAAGCCTGACCTGCGCGCAAAACGGGTGCCGGGTTGGCATCTGCATATCTGATTTCCAGAATATCGGTGCCAGTCTGATAACCCGCATCTTTAATGCAGGTGCCCGCATAGGGATTGCCTTCAGTATTGTCTCTAGCAAAAACGACCTGCGCCAGGTTGTAAGCCCAGCCGGCAGCACATTCATTATTTACAGCGGGTAACACACAATTGTCATCAGCAGTTGTACACTCTATTAATGCATCTCTATTGGTGCCTCCCCACATACCGGCATGGCGTAAATCATAGCTAATCATTTCAATGGCAAAACGGGCATCGGCAACCATATCCATTTGCGCTTCATTGGCCACCTGAGTTTTTCGTGTAGTGGAATGCAATGAAAAAGCACCACTGATAATAATAAGACCAACAACCATGGCCACCATTAATTCAATGAGCGAGAAACCTTCTGTGTGTTTTTTATTTATCATGTTATGTCATCATAGCCATGGTTAGTATCTGCGCGTTAACATGGCACTGCCACGCAAATAGCGGCAGTCACTGCATAGCTTTTATCGCTGCTGCCCTGAGCATCTTTGTTACGTTCTGCCCAGTTTATTGTTACCGTCACCGTCGCCATATTTGATGGTGGCGTAGGTGGTGTGTGAACAATCTCTGTAGTGGTGGTAGCGACATCAGGCAAACCGGCTGTTAAATTTTGCTGCCACCAGTATATGTCATCAATCGCCAGGTCTTCAGTGCTACAGTTTTCAGCATTATTGCCGGTGCAGTTTTTATCTTCACCATCACCCGCAGCCGCATAATCAGCTAATGCTGCGGGATTAGCTCGCATACTTTCAACTATCTCCTCTACTTTCATCATCGCAACTGAGCCGTAAACTGAGGTTTTACCGGCTTTAAGCGAAATTGCCTGTAACGAGGCAATGCCTAACATGCCTATAGATAAAATTAAAAAACCAATTAATGCCTCCAATAAGGTAAAACCTCGATTACTTCGATAAAAAGATTGGCGATAAGAATAATGACCCTGTCTATTTATTAGTATTTTCATGGTAATTGATGATTTTATGTTGGACATGTCACCGCCGCATTGTCTGAAACACGCGCCCTGCCTGACAGACTCAAGACCACTGCGCGAGAACCAACAGTATTATTCGTATTGTTAAGGCTGCAAAGGCTAAAGTTAACTGATTGTGATGTGCCTGTATTATCTCTGGGCAAACCTCTGGAAGTAAAAGTTATTATGTTAATAGCGCCATTAGCGTCAACACCCGTTACTGTTAGCTGCGGGCCATTAAAATCATCCTGGACACGTAATAAACATTCGAAATTTATTGTTGCTTCTGTGCAACCGACAAGGTTTTCTGTGGCAAGACCAGTACCATTTGCATCAACAAATACAATCCAGCCATCTTGCCAGTCTTCTGTAGGCGTACAGCCTGTACCATTGTTACTTTTACAAATACTTACTGAGTTATTAAGTTTAATCGCCTCACTACGCGCAACATGCAAACCGGAAAGCAACGCATTACTGGTAGCAATCAGCCGATTACCCTGCATAAAGGTTTTTAACGATGGCACCCCTACGGTAAGTAAAATACCGACAATAGCCAGGGTTATCATCAGTTCAGTTAAGGTGAATCCAGAATACTTTTTCATGATTGTTGCTTTCATAAATATAGTTAAGACCAGTTTTTTAATTTTGCCAGCAGTTACTGACAAACAGAGGTTTATTACAGATAAGTGGCACTATTTCCACCAGCAAAGCTATAATATGCAACTATTTTCACTATAAAAGATAATACTATGAATTTAGATAGAGTCAGTTCAGGCGATAAACTGCCTGACGAAATAAACGTCATCATCGAAATACCTGCACTAAGTGAGCCGGTTAAATATGAAGTCGATAAGGAAACCGGTGCCATGTTTGTTGACCGATTCATGAGCACCGCTATGCACTATCCCTGTAACTATGGTTATGTGCCGCATACGCTTTCCAAAGACGGCGACCCGGTAGATGTGCTGGTAACCACGCCCGTTCCGTTAATCTCCGGCTCGGTTATTCAATGCCGTCCTATTGGTGTCTTGAAAATGACCGACGAATCCGGTGACGATGCCAAGATACTCGCCGTACCCATTGATAAACTGTGCAAATCCTACCGCAGCGCTAAAACCATGGACGATATGCCGCCCATGTTGCTTGACCAAATTGCCCATTTCTTTGAGCATTATAAAGACCTGGATGAGGGCAAGTGGGTACGTGTGCAAGGCTGGGGCGGTATTGATGACGCTAAGGAAGAGATCATGTCCAGCGTTGCGATGTTCAAAGATGCGCCTGTTAAACCGAACTTTTAATAAAAATGTTTTAAGTTTTATGTTGTAAGTTTGTAACTTAAAACTTACAACCTTAAATATTGGTGCCGGAAGGGAGAATCGAACTCCCAACCTCGTCATTACGAGTGACTTGCTCTACCAGTTGGAGCTATTCCGGCAATGATGTCTAAAACGATAAGGCACACATATTACCAACAAACTTTACCAGAATCATTAAACCGTCATTAATTGATGTCGTTGCATGTGCTGTAGCCCTAAATTATTAGGCCTGGATCGCCACTAAAAACTTGACAAATAATAACAGCAAGCGCAAGGTCTAGTCTGACTAGTCTAATGTGGTGGCGTTATTATGAAAAAAAACACATGGCAACTTCAAGACGCAAAAAGTAAATTTAGCCAGTTGGTTGAAAACGCAATGCAGCATGAGCCCCAGATTGTTACCAAACATGGAAACAATGCTGTCGTTATCATTTCATTTGAAGACTATAAAAAAATCACCCACCCTAAAACAGCCGGGCATAAAACAGACCTGGTCACATTTTTAAGAGACTCCCCTCTGATGGGTGCTGAATTAGATATTTCAAGAAACAGGGAGTTACCAAGAGATGTTGATTTATGAAATACCTTCTGGATACTTGTGTTATATCTGAAGCAATCAAACCTCAGGCAGATAAAAATGTTATTTCATGGATACAAAGTCAAAATGAAGAAAACTTATATCTTAGCGTACTAACATTTGGCGAAATTGAGAAAGGCATTGAAAAACTTAACAATAGCAAGAGAAAAAGAAGTTTGCAATTATGGGTAGAAGACGATTTAAAAAAACGCTTTGAAGGCAGAATAATTTCTATCGACCTGGATGTTTCAGTTAAATGGGGCACAGTTCAGGGCAAGGCTGAACTGGCAGGAAAACCCATGCCTGCAATTGATGGGCTGATTGCGGTTTCCGGGCTTGTTCATAACTGTGTCGTTGTCACCAGGAACATTTCAGATATGTCACAAAGTTCTGTAGCGTTATTTAATCCCTGGCAAAAACAACATAATGACTAAAAACATTACCCTCCGTTCATTAATTTATAAGCCACCCTATTATTTAATGCCGCGCACGCATAGTATAAGGCGAAGTATCACACCAGGGCTGGCGTGCCAGTATTATATCTGCCATTAATTCTGCCGAGGCAGCACCCAATACAATGCCGTTTCTAAAATGTCCTGCATGTATGTACAACCCCGCTGTCTCATCGTGCTGACAGATATAGGGGATGCCTTGTTCAGTACCGGGCCTTAGTCCTGCCCACTGTCTTTCTACTGATAAATTTTCTAACAGAGGAATAAGCTCTACTGCGGCCTGATGCAATTCGACTAGCGCTGCCGATGAAACCGATTTATCAAAACCAATTTTTTCCAGGGTGCTGCCCGCCAGTATTCGCCCGTCCTTGCGTGGTATCACATAATGGCCTTCTGACAAAATAATACGCTGCAGCAAACCGACCGGCCCTTTATACATGATCATCTGCCCTTTCACCGGAAGCACATCAACCGACGATTGCGTAACACTAAACTGTGCACTCCATGCACCGCTTGCGATAATAACCTTGTCCGCAAAAAAAGTTTTTTGTTTAGTGCGCACCGCTGAAACTTTATTATTTTCTACCACTATTTCTTCAACGGCTGTGTGTTGCTGATACGGAATCGACAAATAATCAAAAGAAGCTTTTAATGCTTTAACAAATTTCGGGTTTCTTATTTGCATGATGTCCGGCATCCATATGCCTTTATCCACGGCTTCTCCTGCACTGTGTTCAATATCACAAATGGCCTCCCGGTCATCGACAAAACGGCTTTTAACCGACCAGGTTTTTGCCCAGTCGGTAATTTCCTGGTGATTATCGGTGACAGTAAACAAGCCACTGTTAATTAACTCACAATCACTGCCAGTTTCTTCAAACAGCGTTTTCGCTAATTCAGGATAAATCTTTTTACTGCGCTCGGCCAACACATTAACTGAATCACTATACGCCCAGGGATAAAGCGGTGAAACAATGCCGCCACCTGCCCAGGATGACTCGCCACCAAGCGGCCCTTTCTCCAGCAACAGCACATCCATACCCTCTAAAAATAACTGACGCGCAGTTAACAGGCCAATGACACCACCACCTACAATAATACAATCTGGCATTTTTGGTTTTCTTTTTTAAAGTTTATACTACAAAATAAAGATAATGAATTAAACCATATTGCAATGCTCGGGAGCAATTTAAATGAAAACCATTATTCTAAACGGCGAAAACAAACAAATAGATAACAACATAACGATTGAGCAACTTCTGCAAAGCCTGGGCTTGACCAATAAACGCCTTGCTGTGGAAATTAATCAACAAATTGTTCCACGTAGTAATTTCAGCAGCCACACGCTGAATGAACACGATAAAGTCGAAATTGTACAGGCCATTGGTGGTGGTTGCAGCGATAAGGTCTAAGTATAGGTATAGCCGTTAAAATCAAGTACAATAGCCGCGCTTAAATAACAATTATTACGGTTCAACTTATTATGTCCCATTCAAAGCCCGACCAGCCACTAGTAATCGCCGGAAACACCTACACTTCACGTTTATTAGTCGGCACTGGTAAATATAAAGATAATGAAGAAACCCGACTTGCGCTGGAAGCAAGTGGTGCTGAAATTATTACTATCGCCATTCGACGTACAAACATCGGCCAAAATCCAGATCAGCCTAATTTACTGGATATTCTGCCGCTTGATAAATATACCTTGTTACCAAACACTGCTGGCTGTTACACAGTTGATGATGCAGTACGTACCTGCAAACTTGCGCGTGAGTTATTAGGCGGCCACAAGCTGGTTAAACTGGAAGTCCTGGGCGATGAAAAAACCCTGTTTCCTGATACCGTCGAAACCCTGAAAGCCGCACAAATCCTGGTTGACGATGGCTTTGATGTCATGGTCTATACCAATGATGACCCGCTTATTGCCAAAGAACTGGAAAATATCGGCTGCGTTGCTGTGATGCCTTTAGCCGCACCTATCGGTTCCGGTCTGGGGATTCGCAACCCATACAACATTCTAACCATTGTCGAAAACGCCGAAGTGCCCATTCTGGTTGATGCTGGTGTTGGCACTGCCTCAGATGCCGCGATAGCAATGGAACTAGGCTGTGATGGCATATTAATGAATACCGCCATTGCCGCTGCACAAAAACCTGTACTCATGGCCTCTGCCATGAAAAAAGCGGTTGAAGCGGGTCGCGAAGCATGGTTGGCTGGACGCATGCCGAGAAAACGTTTCGCTTCTGCATCCTCACCGATTGATGGGACTTTTTTTTAGCAGGCTGAGTAGGAAAAATTATTCTATATTAGTATTTATTTTGACAGTAATAGCACATGGAAGTGCTGTTTATGAACCAAAGGACGGACAGAGCTCACAGAGAATATTAATTAATCATTAAGTAAGATAAATTTGTGTTTCGTTGCTTTAATGTAATAGCGTTCTGTGTTCTCTGTGTCGAAATTAAATTCATATAAAGTCGAAAGTTTCACCCACATATGAACGCAAATAGTCAAGCAGAAAAACACCGCACTATTAAAAGTTTTGTATTACGTCAGGGTCGGGTAACCAGCGCACAACAACAAGCACTGGATAATCACTGGTCGACTTATGGCATCGATTTTTCTGAACAGGTTTTATCCTTTAATGATCTATTCAATAATGAGAATGAAGTTATTGTCGAAATAGGTTTTGGTAATGGCGAGTCCTTACTGCAGCAGGCAAAAAATCAGCCCGAAATCAACTTTATTGGCATCGAAGTACACGGCCCAGGTGTTGGCCATCTAATCCACATTGCCAACAGCGAAAACATTCATAATATCAGGATTATTCGTTTTGATGCTATTGATGTGCTAAAGCACCAGATTGCAGATAACTCACTGCAACAGCTACAATTGTTTTTTCCAGACCCCTGGCATAAAAAACGCCACCAGAAACGACGTATCATCAGCCCCGATTTTATCCAGCTTGTAGGAAAAAAACTAAAACCCGGTGGTTTTTTTCATATGGCAACAGACTGGCAGCATTATGCCAAACAAATGCTGACAGAAATGGATGCAGCCACAGGTTTTATCAATACCTCAGGTTTTGGGCATTACTCAAAAAACCAGGGTTCACGCTGCGAAAGCAAGTTCGAGCGCCGCGGACGCAGATTGGGGCATGGTGTTTGGGATTTAATTTATCAAAAGCAGTCGGAATCACATTTAGACCTGATAAAAAAATAAATCGGGCATTTACAACCTTGATTTTTATAATGAGTAAAAAAAGGATACAATAACGAACTTTTTTTACGCAGTGTTCGACATATCAATATTGCCACCAATAATTGACACTAATGACCTGCCACACAGACTATGCAATCCTAGGAGAATAAAACATGTCTCAGAAACACCCTATTGTTGTCGTCACTGGTTCATCTGGTGCTGGCACGTCTACCGTTAAACATGCCTTTGAACAGATTTTCATCCATGAAAAAATCAACCCTGTCATCATCGAAGGTGACAGCTTCCACCGCTATGATCGCGTAGCAATGAAAGAAGCGATGACCGATGCCGAAGCGAAAGGCGACCACCACTTTAGTCATTTTGGTGCCAATGCCAACCTGTTTGACAAACTGGAAGAGTTATTTGATTCCTATGGTAAAACAGGTGGCGGTCAAAAACGTCTGTACCTGCACAGTGATGAAGAAGCTGCAGCATACGATGGTTTGAACCCAGGCCAGTTCACCCCCTGGGTAGAAATTCCTGCTGGCTCTGACATTCTGTTCTACGAAGGCCTGCATGGCGGCGTGGTTACTGATGAGGCAGATGTTGCCAAACACGTTGACCTGCTAGTAGGCGTGGTACCCAGTGTAAACCTTGAGTGGATTCAAAAAATTCACCGCGATAACGCCGAACGCGGATATTCAGAAGAGGTAATTGTCGACACTATTCTTCGCCGCATGGATGACTATGTAAAATATATTACCCCGCAATTTTCACTCACTGATATCAACTTTCAGCGTATAGCCACCGTTGACACCTCTAACCCTTTCATTGCTCGAGATATTCCAACACCCGATGAAAGCTTTATTGTCATTCGTTTTAAACAGCCGGAAAAATTTAATACCGACTTCCCCTATCTTCTGGACATGATTCCGCACTCATTTATGTCACGTCGCAATACCATTGTAGTACCGGGCAGCAAAATGGGCCTTGCTATGGAGCTAATTTTGACACCAATCATCCACGGAATGATTGAAAATTCAAAATAGATTACTTGCGCATCATAAAAAGGCCGGTTTTATGCCGGCCTTTTTATATCCATAATATAGTATATCTCCAGAAACCATGGCAGGCAGCGAGATGAACACCCATCTGTAGATGGAACGCTACGTGCGTTGCCATTAGTAACGGTATACACTTGGGTCTATGCCAACCGCTACGCTAATTGATTCACACTGCCACCTTGATTTTGAAGTCTTTGACCATGATCGCACACAGGTTATGCAGCGCGCACTAGAAAATAACATTAGCGATATTGTGATACCCGGTACAGAAAAAAAGTACTGGCACAGAATTAATGAATTATGCGCTAGCCATAAAAACCTGCACGCCTGTTATGGACTACATCCCCATTGGTTAAATAATCATGGGTTAAATCACCATAACCAGCAAGATCTAAAACAACTGGAAGAATATATCCTCACACATAAGCCTGTCGCATTAGGCGAATGTGGACTGGACTTTCGTCCACAACAGATTGATAAAAAAACACAGTTAATTTTTTTTCAAAGGCAACTGGCTATTGCAGAAAACCACCAATTGCCTGCGGTCATCCATTCGGTAAAAGCTACCGAAGTTGTCATCCAGACAATAAAAAAATTTAAAAACCTGAGCGGCATGGTACATAGTTATTCTGGAAGTCTTGAACAGGCAAAGCAACTCATTGATTTAAACTTCTTTATCAGCATCAGTGGTAGCGTAACTTATGACAATGCAAAAAGAATAAAAGCAGTCGTTAAAGAAATACCGTTAACGTCATTATTGTTAGAGACTGATGCACCCGACCAGGTCGATCAAAAAAATTCTGGCAAAAGAAATGAACCTGCTTATCTGATCAATACGCTGAATGTTATTTCATTATTAAGAGATGAACAGCCAGAGATTATTGCTCAACAAACAACATTAAACGCAAAAAACCTGTTTAGCATTTAACCTGAACAAAACTGTAGTAGCTCAGATTTACTCATAGAGTGAATGTCTCGGTCATTAGAAGACATTAAAGATTAAAAGGATCGTCCGCGAAGAACGCAAAAGACGCGAAAAAAGCAAAAACAATAATAGGTTTG
>CAYQXD010000133.1:0-9661 GCA_964421315.1 uncultured Thiotrichaceae bacterium
AAATGGATTAAATTTTTCATCAAATTGTTTATCAGTCTGGCTATTTTGCTAGTGCTGATATACGCCACTGATTTAGAAACGCTAAAAAACAGTTTTTATTCCATAAGTTTCGATGCGGTTATTTATGCATTTTGTCTGATATTGTTAATCAGATTTATTATGGCATTGCGATGGAAAGTGCTTTTAGGTTTTTACCAGATAAACGCTTCGCTAATAAAGTTATTTGAGATCATCTTTGTCAGTAACGCAGTTGGTCATTTGTTACCGAGTGGAATAGGCACTGATATAATCAGGGTTTACGAGTTGTCTAAAGATAAAGGGAATAGTGAAAAGATCCTGGCATCCGTTTTTCTGGACAGGGTGTTTGGCCTGGTTTCGATGATACTGGTCGCCCTGTTTGCGGCCTGGTATGCGCGTTTTTCAGCTCAGATGGATCTCACGATTCCGCTGCTTATTTCTTTAGCAACGCTGTTGTTGCCCATTGCATTTTTTGTCATTCGATTTGTGTTGTTACGCAATGTCGAACTGAATACCAATAGTAATCACAACAATGGCAATCACAAACTGCTTAACAAGCTTGTAAATTTTTATAATCGATTCATTTCTGCACTACATCAAACTGACATACCAACATACGGTTTTTTTGTGCTTATGCTATTGTCAGTATTGGTGCAACTTGTCCGCTGCCTGATTTTCGTGTTTATTTTTATTGGGCTTGGTTCCGACATTGCCATTATTCACTATTTTGTCTTTATCCCGATTGTTTTTATTCTTATGTTAATACCGATTTCAATAGGTGGTCTGGGTGTCAGAGAGTCAGCCCTGTATGCATTTTTTGCCCCTTTTGGACTATCTGTTGCCACCTGTACGGTAGCCGGGTTGGTTTTTCACGCGCTGCAATTAGTAATGATTATTCCAGGACTTATTATCTTCAACCTGAGAAAGTAGAGATGCCCCTATGTTTTTTCTGTCGTTAATTCCGTCCCGGTTTGAATTTGTTTGACTCCTGTCTGTTATTAAATAGAGCATGAATACGTAATCTGATATAAACAAATAACTGAACAAGTCCATCTCGATGTCCCTGGAAATTTGTAGCCATTGATTTAATGCGTAACATGGGATGAATAATGAAAGTAATAAAAGTTTTTTCAGCCGCACTGATTCGTGCATCAGGCACAGCAAGCGGGTATCCATAACTTTCCAGTTCTTTAGCGGCAACAGCTTCAAATATTCTTAGTTCTTTGCTGGATAATGCCTGTCGCCATTTTTCCTTATTACTTTGCATCAGAGGCTGGCTCAGATTTTGATCATTGTTTTTATCTGTGGGATAAGCTGTTGTTGTTTGGTGAAATAAAAGCATTTCTTGTGAATAGTTTTCACCTAAAAAAACACAGATTTCCTGTGTTATTTTTTTAGGATTATCGAGCAGGTCTTCATATCTGAGTTCATAAAGATTCTCTTTTTTTACCACCTTTTTAAATTCACTAAACACATTTAAAAAGTGTTTCCAACGTTTTGCTAATGGATAAATATGTTTTGGGCCAAATCTTGCTTTCTGCCAGGATAACGAGGCATCTCTTCCATCTCTGACGATGGATATAAACTTAGCATCAGGAAAACCTTCGAGGATTTCACGCCAAAAATACATATGCCATGGCGTTTTTTCACCCCATCTTTTTTTGCCACATTTTTTTAACCAGACTTTCATAAGCGCATCAACAATCCCATGAAAATTATTTATCTCTAGCATGCTGACGATTTCATCGAAATCAGGTTTCGGCTGCCAGTACGTAATAACATCAGTTTGCAAAATGTCTTTGATTAGTCGGTCACGATTTTTTTTCTGCTCCAGGGTTCCATAATATTTAAGCCATGGATAAAAACGATCATAAAGATGTGTTTCAAAAGGTACGCCGATGTTTGGGTGGCTGCCTACAATTCGGCTAAGAAGTGAGGTGCCGGATCGTGCTGATCCAAAAATGAAGATTGGGCTGTTCATATGATTTAAGGTAACGCTGATTAATTATGCAAAAGGCGGTTCGCCCAGGTTTAATACAATTTTTTGACCTGTCATGGCATTTGACCAGTTACTAGCCAGATAGATAATGCTTTGTGCCACCTCAATGGGTTGTACATGACGGAGGCCTGCGCGTTCATTGGCGATTTTGTCACGAAATAAAGCAGGGATAACAGAAACAAGATCGGTATCCGTCATGTTAGGTATGACCAGATTGACCTGTATATTAAAGCGTGTAAGTTCTACAGCCAGACTTTTACTGTAACCCTCGACAGCGCTTTTTGCGGTGATGTAGCGACTCTGTCCGGAAACTGGATTGGCGACAGCAATGCTCGATAAATTGATTATTTTTCCCTGCCCAGCTTTTTTAAACATCGGTATTACAGCCTTACAGCAGGCATGCATGCCTTTCACCGATACTTCCATTTCCTGGAGGTAGTCTTTCCAGTCAAGATCCAACACATCTTTTGGGGTAAATTCTCTGACTGCATTATTTACCAGAATATCAATGTTTCCGTATCTGTTTATAACCTGTTGCATCATGCTGGCTACCTGAGCATCGTCCGTTAAGTCGCATTGCGCTGCAAATGCCTCGCCACCTTCCTGGTTAATGTCTTTTACTATTGCCTGTGCATCTGAGTGTCCACGAAAATAGCAAACAACCGTTTTTACGCCATACATAGCGAACAGTTTTGCTGTGGTTTCACCTATTCCTCTGCTGGCACCTGTCACCATCGCGACTTTTCCTGCCAGACCAAAATCCATGGAGGTGCGTTTTATTTGAGCACTGGACAGCATGACTTTTGGTGGTGAATTTAGCACAACCTCATACTTGCCTGTGGCATACACCTCATCCTGAAAACGAATTTCACAGCTTGCATCAATGTGCTCTGCGGCAACAGACGCTTTATCCAGACTGGCGTGTAGCGTATATTCTTGCTGCAGGAGAAGGTTCTGACTGAAATTGATATTGAATCGGGTAAAGGTGGCGTATCTGCCGGGAAGTCGCATGCCAACCATGGTCGAGAGCAGCAGTGTGGCCAGCAAATTGGTCGCTGGTTGCAGAACGCTGTCTGCTTCAATAGCCGCGTTCAGCACAAGTCTGGCATACTGTTCTGTAAGCCTGGTTGTTATGTTGAAATCCAGAGCTTCATGCTGGTCATTAAGCTCTGTAATGAGATACTGGTTTTCGGTCGTCGGTGTAAGCAAAAAACTATTTCGGCTGCCATCATCTGCTTTTTCAGCAATATCAGTCTTAATGTCGTCAACGATCATTTTTCCTTTGGCTAGCAATAATAATTCGTCATTTTCTTTTCTGCGCCAGTGGCTCTGGAAACTGTACAGATTATCGGCTTTTGGCTGAATACTGATATTGAGTGAAATAGCATCATCAGCATACACAGGTTTATTAAAGTGGGCGGACAGTTCTTTAAAAACAATCTGTTGCTGCGGAAATTTTTTCTGGATAATGGATAAAAAACTAAAGGGCAACATGCCATGCACAATGGTTCGTCTAAAACGTGATTTTCGAGCAATCTCGATATTCATATGCATCGAGTTGTAGTCACCACTGAGTCTTGCAAATGACTCAATCATGCTCTGCGTTATCTGGAACACAATCGATAGTTTTATTGTTGTCTGTTTTGCCATGGGATTAACTACGTTATGTGTGTTTTTATCTTCGGGTAAAGATCACTTTGGCAGGGTTGCCCTGGGCAATGGCATTTTTAGGAATTTTTCCAGAAACAACAGAATTAGGGGTGATAATCGCACCGCTACCAATAGACGCACCATCCAGTATCATACAACCGGAACCGATCCATACATTGTCAGCAATGTTGATACCTTTGGATGTTTTTTCCTGCAAACATATTGGTATATCAAGTTTATTGTACTGGTAATTGTTGCCGATAATGCAGGCGTTTGAGCCAATCATGCTGTAATCACCAATGTTGACCCCGCCAGCATCAGATGAAATAAAACAGTTTGTGCCAATGGATACGTTTTCGCCAATATTCATTGGTCCGTTCGCTTTGATTTTACTGAATGAGCTAACCACTGTGCCGTGTCCCATTTTTAATAAGGCATTTAGCTCCACTTCTGCCTTAGGACTGACTTTGCATTTATGCTTAAACAAGTAAATGGCAGTTACCACCGGTGATGGGATAAGAAATCGACGCAAGCTATGTAATAATTTCATGGTAATCAGGCTTGTGCTTCAATGAGTTCGTTTAATCTTGAAATACTGTTTATAGACTGTATTTCATTCATTGAAAATTGAACATCAAGTTCGGACTCCACTGCTGTAATCAGTCGTAGATGATTTAATGAATCCCATAACGCCACGTCATCGGGTGTTAGTTCTGGTTTAACTTCATCTTCATCAAGAAAAAAAATCTCAGCGATTATTTCCGTTAGTTTATTATTCATTAAGGAGTCTCTGATTAAGTTAATTAAATTCAGGCGCAGGAAAAATTATTCGTATCTTTCTCGAAGTGAGGCGTAATAGTTACTCTATTGCAACGAACTTCGAGGAAGATACGGGCAATTTTAACAAGTCTGAAATAGTTGGACTTGATCAGAGGCTCCTTAAAGTTCTTTTTTTTGTTGCATGCTGATACCGGGACAGTCAAGCAGTTGCAATGCCTTGTTCGACAATTCGTAATGTTGCTGTTCTTCATTGTCTGTGATTAGTGAAAAACCCTGGTCAGTATAAAAAGTTGATGCAGGTTTGTTTTTAGCCGTCCGGCTAAATAAGCTCTGTAAAATAGAACATTTGCCACTTTGCAGAAAATCCTGCTTGATGTTATTCATGATACAGGTTTCGATACCTCTGCCCAGTGCGCGGCAACTTAAAACCAGGCTGTCGATTCTGGCGATACTATTTTTTTGCTCTATCAGATACAAGCCAACAATGCCCAGATCACCAAACTTGTCTTTTACCTGAACAATATTCAAATCCCAGTGATCGCCCATTAGAAAAGTTTCAATATCAGCAGGGGAATAACGTATGGTTGTCACATTAAACTGATTAGTTTTACTGAACAATTGATGTATACGAGGTAAATTTTTTTTTGTTGCCTGCTTAATCAACACTTTAGTGCCAAGACTTTGCAAATAGTCATTTATATTGCCGATATTGTGTTTTTGCTGCGTACGTTTGGCATTTTGCTGATACTGATTCCGCTTGTCTTTATCTTCAGCGCTAATAAACAGTCTTTCAAATTCACTCAGTTGCATTAAAGTTTCAGCAAATTGAGATGGGTCGCCTGATAAGTGTATGGTTGACACTTCCGGTAACGCCTCCCTTACCATTGCACATTCAGCCGGATTGTCGTCAATAAAAACCATACTGTCTATGCCAATGTTCAGTTCGGCAGCTATTTTCTGGATGTTCAGATATTTATAGTCCCAGTTGACCTGGATTGCAGAAAAATCGTCTTTCTTTAACACCATTTCGCTACGCTGGTTGAATACCTCATCAACATCTTCGATGTTATTCTTACTACATATTGCCAGAATAATGCCACGTTCCAGTAAGGAACGCACTGCATACTGAAATGTCAGATAGGCTTCACCTTCGGCATCTCCATGACCAATTCTGATGCCATGTACGCCATCTTCACCGACAATACCGCCCCATAAAGTATTATCCAGATCCAGCACCAGACACTTTTTTGAGCTGGCTTTGCTGGCAAAAATATAACGCCATAACTCTTCTGCAAGCAATGGATAAACTGCCTCATGCCATTCGATTTTTGCCAGATGATACATTTTTGCATTACTGGAATTATTTTTACCGTAACGCGCCAGCGTATGATCCATATCGAAGATGAATACACGTGGATCGTTTCTGAATGTTTTTAGTAAGACCAGATTAAGCTCGGCATAAAACTCCGCTTCACCCAGTTCCTGCTGCAAGTCCGCCACACCCGCCTGCGAATATGCGGGTCGAGAAAAATTAGAAATCAGTATGTTTGCTTCAGTATTGGATTTTGCAATTTCTGACCAATCCTGTAATTGTTTAACAATGCTTTTGATTTCCTGCTTTCGTTGTTCAAACGTTAACGACATAAAGCCGTTGCTTATCTGTGGCGCTAGCTCGCGCAGTAGCAGGCTTAGGAAGATCAAATCAGGTTTAGCCGCGATCAGGCCACTTGCTGGTGCTAATACTTCCTGAAAATACTGGTTAAATGCGCCAACATAAGTTGCCACAAACTGGCCTTTTGTTGCACAGTTTATTTTGGTGTAACGTGATAATGCATCAATCGTGTGATTTGCCAGATAGGCTATGGTGTAATCATACTCAGGGCTGATTTTTTCGATGAGATGATGAACAAAATCAACTTCGGCTGGTGATAACTCTTCTACTGCTACATTTTGCAGTAATTTTTTTAGTGACTCAGCGGAATGACAGCTGCGTAATGATTTTTTAAATTCGCTATCCATATGCAATATTAATCGAGGTAACCGTTTTCCCTGTACCACTGTGCGGTACGTGTCATGCCTTCCAGTAGACTGACCTTTGGCTGGTAGCCAAGTCCATTAATAGCATTCTCAATGCTAAAAGCGCGGTTGTTTTTATAAAATTTAACTCGTCGTCGAAAAATGGGTGGTTCAACCCCGATAGGCACACAAATAAATTCTATGATGGCCGACAATATATACACTGGCCAATAGGGTAATCTGATTTTTGGGTAAGATGAGCCAACGGCCTGGGCAACGATTGAGATATATTTTTTCAGAGGAGTATAGTTTTTACCGCCAAGGATAAAAACCTGTTGATTGATGCCTTCCCTGGTCATGGCAAGCTCAATACCGGCAAGAATATCATCAATATACACAGCGTGAAAATTAGCTTCACAGCTACCGAGAGTGAAAAATGTGCCTTTTTTTAGCATCCTGAACATTTTTAACATACGCATGTCACCGGGACCATACATTGAGCATGGCCGAATAACCACTAGTTCCATATCGAGCCCATTCTCAGCCTGTTTTCGGCAATATAACTCAGCCTCAAGTTTGGTGCGCTGATAGTTGTCACCAGGATTGTACTCAGTGGTCTCGGATGCGGGGCTTTCCTTGATATCGCCAAGCACGCCTATGGTGGAGATATGGATGAAGCGTTTGACTCCGGCAGCTTTGGCAGACTCAAAGGTATTGATAGTGCCATCGATATTGATTTTTTTATAACTCTCAGGTGGGTCGGAAGCGCTACGAAAATTTGATACAGTATGAATGACGATATCAGCATCTGCTACCAATTTGCTTATGCCTGTGGTGTCAGTGATGTCGCATATAATGAGTTTTTTTGCCAGACTTTTTAAGGGCTCAGCTTTTGTTTCTGATCGGGCGTGTAAATATAATTCATGTCCCCTTTCAGATAACCATAAGGCAAGACTTTTTCCTAAAAAACCGGTTGCTCCGGTGATGGCGACTTTCATGAGTTTTAACTCGGTGTTTAAATGAACTATCTGCAAATTTGCATTAATTATAGCTTATCATTGCGGTTCTATACTGCGGTAAGCTGAAATGGTCGATCATTAATAGTGTGTAAGGGAATTGGGCAGAGGCTTCTGGTCAAAAATCAGGAAGAACTTTGATTGTCAGGTTGATACGCTATACTATTATCTTTATGTTATGGCGAAAAAAGTGAATGAGTAAATCTATGAGCGAAAAATCGGCAAAAAATTCTAAGAATGTTATTTCTATACCCGTAGATCAAATATATAGTCAGGACTCACTAACAAATAATGCCAAACCAATAGGCTGGAAGGGTGAATTGATAGCTGATTTGCCTCAGGATGAGAAGTCAGCGATAATAAAATTACCCGGACTAACTGCGCCAGACAGAGTGCCTACTGGTCTTGCCAAACAATGGCGTTTTGGAAAGACGCTTTTAAATTTGCTACGCAGACCAAAGATTGTGAAAGACCTGCCTATTCATCTTCAGATGGAGTCAACCGATGCCTGTAATTTAAACTGTACAACCTGCTCACGTGATATTTTTATCGATAAAGCAAAACTGCTTGATGAAAAAGTCTGGAAAAAAGTCATTGATGAAATAGCCCCTACAAATATTAATGTATCTGGAATAGGTGAGCCATTCCTGCATCCTGATATATTTGAAATAGTCGGCTATGCAAAAAACAAAGGATCAATTATTAACTGCGCAACAAATTTTACACGCATTGACGGGCGTTACCGTGAAATTATTGACTCAGGAATAAGCCAGTTAAAAGTGTCGATCGACTCGACGGATCGCGAGACATTTAAAGCGATTCGCGGTGAAGATTATTTTGATGAAATTATTGATAACGTCAAAAAAATTGTGAATCTGCGTGATGACTTAAAAAAAGATGTGCCGGGAATAAGGTTTAATTTTGCGGTACAGGCGCTTAATTACAAACAGGCACCTGGACTTATTGATCTGGCCGCCGAAACAGGGGTGGAAGGTATTTATTTCCAATATCTCGAATATGTTGATATGGAAGATCGCAAGGGCATGTTAACTGGCGATATGACCAAAGAATCGTTACTTGAAGTGTTAAAGGAAACAGAAAAAAGAGCCGAAGAAAAAGGCATTATAACCAACCTTGATATCTGGTGGCGTGATTTTGATGTTTTCTGGAATAAAATGCAGCCAATAGCTGAATTTCAAGCAAATAATAAGGCATGTTATTTTCCCTGGTTTAGCACCTGGCTCAGCGCCGATGGCTGGATTAGACCCTGTCCTATTATGCCCTGGACCTTAGATGAAGGTCGAATGGGGAATTTAGCTGAACAAAGCTTTTCAGAAATCTGGAACGGTGCTAAATACCAGGAATTAAGAGCAGCGCTGGCGAGAGGCGAACGTCCTACGCGTTCATGTAAAACATGCATTCCTCAGAGTTTGCATAACATTCTGTTCATGCGCGCCAGGCTTTTGCCAAAGAAATAATAAGCAATTTTTTATGAGTCAGTATGTGAGCATTTTTCAAAAGTGGTTTTAATATGTCTAATACCATAGTACACGGATTATCAATATTTGAGACAAAAGACGGCTTGCATAAAATCCGTTCAACCATACGTGCAGGCCATGTTATGCCTGGACAGATATTGTCTTTTACCGCTTCAGATGGTGAAGTACACACTTTGAAAGTCAAAGAATGTATAGATGGCCCAAGTCGACATACCACCATTATTGTTGATGGTGATGCCATTAGTGAGTTTAAAGGTGGTTATTATCTTTTTGGGGTTTAGATGATTTTTTTGTCTAATGGTAGCTTCTCAATAAGTCTGGGCAAGTAAATCAGGGCTGTCATCTCGACCAGCGGGAGAGATCTTATACAGCGGTAGTTCAAGATCTCTCCCGCTGCTCGAGATGACAAAATAAATATTTTAAGGGTTTGTTGAGGCGTTACGACAAGCTATTGATTGTTGGATTACATTAACGCTATCGCTAATCCAGCCTACATATCAGGCGGTTTCAAAACTAGCCTTTATACGATTGTTAGTAATGTCTTTCAGATTGATGGAGACCGGGCACAGTGCCATACGTGCTGTTATAGAATCCACTTTTTCTTTGGTTACTTCGCCTTTCTTTAGTTTGCCTTTGAATTCGACATTCAGTGTTTGAATGCTTCTGTGTTCGTTGGTAATGAC
>CAYQXD010000134.1:0-9563 GCA_964421315.1 uncultured Thiotrichaceae bacterium
ATGCTATTAAATTCAGCAATGGGTGATTTTCAACACTTAACGGTGACATAGCCATTGATAAAGGCGGCATGGTCGAACAACTCAGCGAAACCAGTCGGGACTTTATCAAAGACATTGACCTGACCTACAAACTCGCGATGCGTTTAATCGAAACCGGCGAAAAAGAACTGAACGCCAAACAGTCCGAACACTGGGATGGTAAAGCGCTTGTGAGTAATAGGGGCAGCGGCAAAGACAGCTTAAAGAAACAGGCAGAAGCCGCCCGTGTTGATGCGGTAGAAGAGCTCAAGCAGGTACGCTACTACTTTAAACACGCGCACTGGTTAGCCAGCCATTTTCCCGATGCCAAGCTGGTAGATGTAGAAGGTCTGGTCAAATTGGTGGATGTCAAAGAAATAGAAGCCAATGACTGGAGCTTAACACCGGGGCGTTATGTGGGGGTTGCACCGGAAGAAGAGGATGAAGATTTTGACTTTGAAGAAACCCTGCGGGATATTCATGTGGAATTGCAGGGGTTGAATGGTGAGGCGGTGGTGTTGGCTGAGAGGATTGCTCAGAATTTTCGGGAGTTGGGAATATAAAATGGATGTCATTACTTTAGATTCAGTTGCTGAATTCATTGTTGATTGCCAGCATAAAACTGCACCTACACAAGACTATGGAACACCCCTTATTCGTACTCCTAATATTGGTAAGGGGAGATTCAATTTGGAAAATGTACAGCGTATTTCCGCTGACGTATATGAACAATGGACGATTCGAGGCATACCTGAAAAAAATGATTTGATATTGGCGCGTGAAGCACCAGCAGGAAATGTTGCAATAATTAAATCTGATGAGCCATATTGTCTTGGTCAGAGGACGGTACACATAAGACCTAATAAGAAAATTGTTGATCCTGATTTTCTTGTTTATTTCATGTTGGCTCCTAAACAACAAGCTAATTTGCTTAAACATCAAGTTGGGGTTCATGTTGGTCATGTAAACATGAAGGATATACGCAGGCTACCATTAGAAAATTTGCCTGCATTACATGAACAAAAAAAGTTAGCAGTAGTTATATCTAACTACGACGACCTCATCGAAAACAACCGCCGCCGCATTCAGTTATTAGAAGAATCCGCCCGTTTGCTCTACAAAGAATGGTTTGTGCATCTGCGCTTTCCCGGTCATGAGCATGTCAAAATCACTGATGGTGTGCCGGAGGGGTGGGATAGCGTTCTACTTGAAGGTTTGTGCTTTCAAGTAAAAAATACAGTTAAGCCTCAAGATGTTGAAGAGGGTACCAATTATATCGGTCTAGAGCACATCCCAAGGCGATCTATCACGTTAAGTGAGTGGGATACGGCAGAGAAAGTTACTAGTAATAAATTCTCTTACAAAAAGGGGGATTTAATTTTTGGGAAAATTAGACCGTATTTTCATAAGGTCGGTTTTACGCTAACTGATGGAATAGCATCATCCGATGCCATTGTGATTAGACCACTTAAAAATGAGTTTTATTTCTACTTGCTAGCGCTCATATCAAGTGATTATTTTGTAAGTCTAGCTTCTAAAACTGTTAAGGAAGGTTCTAAGATGCCGCGTGCAGACTGGAACTTTTTATTAAAACAAACTTTCATTTTACCTTCTGACTCTTTGTTAGAAGTTTTTTCTGATTATTTGGGCTCTATTGTTCAGCAATTAGAAACTCTCGCATTGCAGAACAAAATTTTGGCATCGTCACGCGACATCCTCCTACCCCGACTAATGAACGGAGAACTCAGCGTATGAACACCATGCAACTGAAACAACGCGACTCACTTGAAAGCATGAAATAGCGCATCAAATGATGTATATTTAGATGTGTATTAATCAAAAATAAGAGGGTTATCATGCGCACTACGCTAAATATAGATGATGATTTGCTGGCAGAAGCTCAACGGGTGAGCCATTTGACTGAAAAAGTGGCTCTGGTTCGTGAAGGCTTGCATGCCTTGATTGAACGGGAAAGCGCCCGCCGCCTGGCAAAGTTGGGTGGCTCTGAGCCGAAATTGCGTTCAATAAGCCGCCGTCAATCCAATACAAAATGATGCGCTCAGAATGATTCTTGTTGATACTTCGGTATGGATTGATCATCTTCGAAGCAATGATAATGATCTGGCAGCCTTACTGAATAATAGTCGGGTGTTTATGCATCCGCATGTGTCAGGTGAACTGGCCTGTGGCAATCTGGCAAACAGGGTTGAGGTACTCCAACTGCTGGCGGCATTACCACAGATTTCAGTAGCAACTGATGTGGAAGTTCAGTTTTTCATCGAACAGCGGCTTTTGATGGCTAAAGGCATTGGTTATATTGATGCACATTTACTGGCAGCCGTCGCACTCGATGGGTCAGCCAAAATCTGGACGCGAGATAAGCGACTGCATAAGGTGGCTGAGAATCTTTCTTTAGCCTGGGTTGAGTAGCAGGTAGGCCAAACATGAATACCATGACGGAAGACACCCTGGTTCAGCAAATCACCGCTGATTATTTACTGAATAATCTGCACTGGGATGATTCTGTCTATGGCATGGATGAAGTGCTGGGCAAGGAAGGTACGCTGGGTCGTGAAACTGAAAAAGAAATGGTGCTAACCCGTTATCTGGGTGAAACCTTAAAACGGCTTAACCCTGATTTGCCCGAGGAAGCCTACCGCGATGCTATGCGCCAGATTATTGATGTCAACCGGGCGCAATCCATGCTGGCGATTAATCAGGAAAAAGATGCTTTGTATAAAAGCGGTGTGCTGGTTAGCTATCGCGATGCGAACCAAAAACGCCAGCGAAAAACCCTGCGTATTTTTGATTTTGACCAGCCCGAAAACAACCACTTTTTAGTGGTGCGTGAGTTATGGGTAAAAGGTGATATTTACCGCCGCCGTGCCGATCTGGTGGGTTTTGTTAATGGCATCCCGTTGATTTTTATGGAGGTGAAAAACCTGCATAAAAATGTGAAGGCCGCCTATGAGCAAAACTTCTGTGATTATAAAGACACCGTGCCACATTTGTTTTACCATAATGCTCTGGTAATTCTGGGTAATGGTGTTGAGGCCAAAATCGGCTCGCTTTCTTCCAAATACGAACACTTTAATGACTGGAAACGCCTGCACGAAGAAGAGCCGGGCGTGGTGAATATGGAGACCCTGTTAAAAGGTGTGTGCGCTAAAGCCAATCTACTGGATCTGTTTGAAAACTATATCGTGTTTGATGATTCCAGCGGCCAGCGAATAAAAATCCTGGCGCGTAATCATCAACTGCTGGGCGTGAATCGTGCCATTGAAGCGGTTAAAAATCGACAAAATCTGGCCGGTAAACTGGGCGTGTTCTGGCATACTCAGGGGTCGGGCAAATCTTATTCCATTGTGTTCTTCGCCAAAAAAGTGCATCGCAAACTGGGTGGTAATTACACCTTTATGGTGTTAACCGACCGAGATGATCTGGATACGCAGATTTACAAAACCTTTGCCGGTTGCGGCCTGGCGGATAATGACCGTGACCCTTGCCGTGCCAAAAGCGGTAAACATCTGGATGAGTTATTAGGTCAGCACAAAGCCTTTGTGTTTTCACTGATTCAGAAATTCAATGACAAGGATATGACCGGCTCAGAACGTGATGACAT
The DNA here is from genome assembly GCA_964421315.1 of uncultured Thiotrichaceae bacterium. Taxonomy (GTDB): domain Bacteria; phylum Pseudomonadota; class Gammaproteobacteria; order SZUA-229; family SZUA-229. The sequence continues at coordinate 3,641 of CAYQXD010000134.1, forward strand.
TATCGTGATTACTGATGAGGCGCACCGCACCCAATACGGCACATTATCCCTTAACATGCGCAATGCCTTGCCCAATGCCAGTTTTATTGGTTTTACCGGTACGCCTTTATTAAAAGATGACGAAATCACCCGTAAGGTATTTGGCGAATACATTTCCACCTATGACTTCCAGCGAGCGGTGGAAGATAAAGCCACGGTGCCGCTGTATTACGATGCCCGGGGCGAAAAACTGGTCTTCACCGATGATAGCGGTGATGAATATTCAGTGGCCGACCCGAAAGGACTGAATGAAAAAATTGCTGAAAAGCTGGAAGAAATGGAGATTGACGATATCGACGTACAGCAACGTCTGGAGCGTGAGCTGAAACGGGATTATCACATCATTACTTCCAGAAGTCGGCTGCAGCAGATCGCCAAAGATTTTGTCGAGCATTACACCGAAGGCTGGGAAAGCGGCAAGGCCATGTTCGTGTGTATTGACAAGGTTACCTGTGTACGGATGCATAAGCTGATTACAAAATATTGGCAGGAGCGGCAGTTGGCACTGTCGAAAAGCTTGCAATTGGGTGGCGATTACGATGAGCAGGAGATGGTATTCCGCCAGCGACAATTTCACTGGATGAATGAAACACAGATTGCTGTAGTGGTGAGTGAAGAGCAGGGTGAAGTGGACAAGTTTCGTAAGTGGGGTTTAGACATAACCCCGCACCGACAACTGATAAAAGAAGGCTTTAAGGATGAAGATGGCAAGCGTATTGCCCTGGAAGAAGCTTTTAAGAAAGACGAACACCCGTTCCGTGTGGCGATTGTCTGTGCCATGTGGCTAACCGGGTTTGATGTGCCAACACTGGCTACACTGTATCTGGATAAACCGCTTAAAGCGCATACCTTGATGCAGGCGATTGCTCGCGCTAACCGTGTATCCGAAGGTAAGAATAACGGTTTGATTGTAGACTATTGCGGCATTCTGAAAAACCTGCGTAAGGCGCTTGCAGATTTTGCTGGTGCAGGCGATGGCGGACGTGGTGGTGATGGAACACAAGACCCAACCCGGCCAAATGAAGAATTATTAGCCGAACTGGCTGAAGTCATTGATCTGGTGAAAACATTTTTACAGGATCGTGATTTTGATATGACCGCGATTACTGAAGGTGAAGGTTTTGCACGCAATGCAGCCATTATTCAAGCCAAAGAAGCCATCAACGAAAATGACCAGACTCGCAAGCAGTTTGAGGTGATGGCGAGAGAAGTTTTCAAGAAGTTTAAAGCCTGTATCAATATTCGCCCCGGCATCAATGATTACCGGTTGGATAAAGACGCCATTAATATCATCTACAAATCTTTGCAGAATGATCGTGATAAGGCGGATATTAGTCAGATAATAATGGAGCTGCATAAATTAGTAGACGAGTCTGTTGTGGTTACCTCCGATGAAGTGGCAGAAAGTAAGGTTTACGATATAAGCAAAATAGACTTTGATCGGCTACGCCAGGAATTTTCCCGTTCACCCAAAAAGAAAACGACAGTGGTAAATCTTCGCGATGCTATCTCTGCCAGGCTGGCAAAACTGCTATCTCAAAACCCGACGAGAACTGATTTTCAGAAACGTTTCGAAGAAATAGTCGATGAATATAATAATGAAAAGGATCGTGTAACTATCGAGAAATCCTTTGAAGCACTTTTAGTGTTCATGGAAGAATTAGATGAAGAAGCTACCAGGGCTGTACGAGAAAATTTGGATATTGAATCTCTGGTTTTATTCGATTTGCTGCAGAAGCCGAATTTATCCAAAAAAGAAATCAACAGGATTAAGAAAGTAGCAAGCAGCTTGTTGGAGATACTGAAAGCAGAAAAGTTAAATATTGAAAACTGGCGTGAAAAAGAAGGCACCAGAGATGCGGTAAGGCAAAGCATTTATGATTATTTATACGATGATAAAACAGGACTGCCTGCTGATAGTTATGAGATTGATGAAATAAGTGTATTGACTGAGAGTTTGTTTAATCATGTTTATCGGGTTTATCCGAGATTGCCTTCGCCATTGTATGAAGGTGTATAATCCTTAAAAAATCAGTTGAACTTACTGCGAGCGTCCGATGCACTGAATCTACAAGACTTTTTCGAATATTTTTTTATCGTTCCCACGCGCCGCAAAGGAACGCATACCACGACGCTCTGCGTCAAGGAACGCAGAGCGTTACCCGATGCATTCCTTTGCGGCGCGTGGGAATGATAAAAATATTTTATTAGGTGAGTGGTTTGTTATTCTATGATATTTGTGTCTTTAACTTCTATAATATCCCTATCTATTTAGAACCTGCTTATAAAGCTCTGTCATTAATTTATTTTTTATAAGGATTAACTATGTGTGGAATTGTCGGCGCGGTTGCCGAGCGTAATGTAACGCCAATCTTATTAGAAGGGCTTCGACGCCTTGAATATCGCGGGTATGATTCTGCTGGTATTGCAGTGCTGGATAAAAACGATGTTATCAGCCGAGTGCGCCGTGTCGGCAAGGTTAAAGCCTTGTCCGATGCGCTGGTTGAACATACCGAGATTGTCGGTGTGCTGGGTGTGGCACATACCCGTTGGGCGACACATGGCGAGCCGAGTGAACAAAACGCACATCCACATATATGTAACCAGTCTGTGGCTATTGTGCATAACGGTATTATTGAAAACCATGGCGAGCTTCGTGAGCAACAGCGTAAAGAGGGATTTGATTTTACTTCGCAGACAGATACTGAGGTTGCGGTTCACCAGATTGAGCATTATTTAAAACGTGAGGGTGATCTGCTAACGGCGGTACGTTTGGCGGTTGCTGACTTTGAAGGTGCATACGCTTTAGGCGTGATTTCCAGTAGTGAAAACAACCGTTTGATAGCGTCACGTCGTGGCAGCCCACTGGTGATTGGTGTTGGTTTTGGTGAATATTTTATTGCCTCAGATGCAGCGGCATTATTACCGGTTACACGCCGTTTTATTTACCTTGAAGAAGGTGATATTGCAGATATTCGAAGCGATGCACTGTTCATCTACAATGACAAAGGCGAACTTGTCGAGCGAGAAATCAAAGAGTCATCATTAAGTGCGGATGCCACAGCAAAAGGCGAATTTCGCCATTATATGTTGAAAGAGATTTATGAGCAGCCGGTTGTGCTGGTTGATATTCTTCAAGGTCGCTTTGTTGATGGCAAGTTGCTGGATACCGCATTTGGTGTTGGCGCAGATGAAGTTTTTGATCAGGTCAAAGCGGTGCAGATAATTGCCTGTGGCACCAGTTATCATGCCGGACTGGTGGCGCGTTACTGGTTAGAAGCCATTGCCGGTATTCCCTGCCGGGTAGAAGTAGCAAGTGAGTATCGCTACCGCAAAACGGTGTTAATGGATAATACTCTGGTGGTGACTATTTCTCAGTCAGGTGAAACCGCCGATACCCTGGCAGCGTTACGTGACATCAAACAATTAACTGATTTTACGCTGTCAATCTGTAATGTACCGGAAAGCTCACTGGTGCGAGAAAGCAAACTTAAATTAATGACCCGCGCCGGTCCGGAAATCGGTGTGGCATCAACTAAGGCCTTTACTACGCAGCTTATTGCTATATTAATGTTAGTGGTCGCTCTGGGTAAACGCCGTGGTTTAACAGAAGATAAAGCAAAGGCTCTGTTTCAACAGGCTCAGGCTTTGCCTGCTTTAATTGAGCAGGTGCTTCAGAGTGTCGACGTAATAGACGAATGGGCAGAAAAATTTACCGATATTGAGAATGCAATTTTTATCGGTCGTGGCACACTATTTCCTATCGCACTGGAAGGTGCATTAAAACTAAAAGAAATCTCCTACATTCATGCCGATGCCTACCCGGCGGGTGAGCTGAAGCATGGGCCGATTGCCTTGATCGACCAGGATTTACCCACCATTGCGATTGCCTCAATGGATGGTTTTGAAGGCAAAATTAAATCCAATATCCAGGAGATACTGGCGCGTGGTGGTGAGGTTTATCTGTTTGCAGATGAACGTCTGGATGTGTCGGATCTGAGTGAGCAGTGCCATTTAATGAAAATTCCTGCAGTGGAGGCCGAACTGGCTCCTGTCCTGTTTACCATTCCGCTACAGCTATTTTCATATTTTGTGGCTGTTCGTAAGGGTACCGATGTCGATCAACCACGCAATCTGGCAAAATCAGTTACGGTTGAATAAATTGTCACCCTAACCTACGATAGTAAATAAATCAGACTTGTTTGATTTTTTCCTGCCAGCAGATTAATCTTAGAGTAATCTTCAACGCATCCAATGTGCGTACTTTCACAACCCATACATACACAAAAATCCTATGACACAACAACAACTTGATAACGCTATTGAATTCATCGATGCAGCGAATAGCGAAGACCCTAACCTTGTCACCTGCGACAATAAGGAACAGCCAAAAGAGCTGCTCTACTCACACCGCATGTCAGACATGCTGCAACGTTACACACCCGATGCTGATGATGCAATGAAGTTGGCTATTCATGCTCAACACATCCAGCGCTGGAAATCACCACGTAGTAACTACCCGATGAATCGCAAGGGTTATCATCAGTGGCGTTCGGGTTTATACACCTTTCATGCTGAGACAGTTGCGAGTTTACTGGTAAAAGCTGGTTATGATAACGAATTCATTGAACGTGTAAAGCAGGCTGTGGGTAAAAAATCACTCAAGCATAATCCAGATACACAGCTAGTGGAAGATATTGCTGGTCTGGTATTTATCGAGCATTACATGCAGGCATTTGCCGATAAACACCCCGAGTACGATGAAAAAAAATGGCTCGATATCATTCGCAAAACATGGAGAAAAATGTCAGACCGGGCTCATCAGTTTGCGTTAGGTGGGCATATTACTTTGCCGGAGCCACTGGTTCCTCTCATTCAAAAAGCGGTGTCGGAATAAGCATGACTAATAACGATATTTTGCGCCGTGTTCGTTATGTTTTCGATTTTAACGATTCAAAAATGATAACCATGTTTAAGTTTGCGGACAATCAGGTAACGCGCGAGCAAATCAGCGACTGGCTAAAAAAAGACGATGATGCTGCCTATAAAAGTTGCAGTGACATGCAACTGGCGATTTTTCTTAATGGTTTGATTATTGATAAACGTGGAAAAAAAGAGGGGCCTCAGCCCGAGCCGGAGAAAAAATTAAATAATAATATCATTTTCAGAAAATTAAAGATCGCATTGAACCTGAAAAATGAAGAGGTACTGGAAATTCTGAGGCTGGCAGATTTACGTATCAGTAAACATGAATTAAGCGCGTTTTTTCGTCGAGCGGATCATAAACACTACCGTGTCTGTAAAGACCAGGTTTTACGTAATTTTATACAGGGCATGCAGCTTAAATATCGCCCGAGTAATAAACCGGACACTGCGTTTAAATGGAACTAATCGCGGTGCCATTAAATAACCTGTTTGCGCCTCTCCCCGTTAATCCTGAAAATGAGCGGGTTGAAATCATTGTACACAATAATAATACAAAAATAGAACGCATAATCTCCACCGGTCAAACTTCGCCTGCATCGGGCTGGTATGACCAGGAAAAAGATGAGTGGGTCGCTGTATTAAAAGGGGCAGCGATTATTTCTTTTGATGATGGCAAAGAAGTGACTCTCAAAGCCGGTGACCATATTACACTTTCAGCTCATACCAAACACCGGGTTAAATGGACAGATCCTGATACAGAAACCCAAATACAGAACAATATGGGGCTTGCGGTACACTATTAATTAGCATCATTTTTACATTAGCAAGCGGGATTAGGTCTATGACTACAATGAAAGCCCTGGTAAAAAAACATGCCAAGCAGGGCATCTGGCTGGAAGATGTGCCAGTGCCCGAAGTGGGTAATAATGATGTGTTGATCAAAATCCATAAAACAGCG
>CAYQXD010000135.1:0-9495 GCA_964421315.1 uncultured Thiotrichaceae bacterium
GCATTATCCTTTCACATAAAAAACATATTTTAAAAACAACCGCTGTGCTTATGCTATTTGCAGTGCTGGGCGCTGCTTTAGTGGGTCTAACTTATAACCAGACCATTGATAAGATTAAATACAATGAAAATCTCACTTTGCTTAAAAAGTTAAATAACATCATACCTGCCGAATCCCATAACAATAATTTACTGCTGGATACAGTGGCCATTAAACCCAGCTACTTACTCGGCATCAAACAGACAGCACTGGCTTACAGAGCCAGACTTGATAATAAAAATGTTGCCGTGGTCTTTACCAGCATTGCTGCCAATGGCTACAGTGGTCCCATTCATTTATTAGTTGGCGTGTATGTTGATGGTGCTCTTGCCGGTGTTAGAGTCACTAAACACAGGGAAACACCAGGTCTTGGTGATGTTGTAAGCATTACCCATTCTGACTGGATACTTGGCTTTAATAATAAATCACTGAGTAATCCAAAAAGTAAAGACTGGAAAGTAAAACGTGATGGCGGTATATTTGACCAGTTTACCGGCGCCACAATTACCCCACGCACGGTGGTTAAAGCCGTACATGATGCCTTGTTATACTTTGAGAAAAATCAGGAGATGTTATTTAGCGTCAACGACAATAAAACCCGGAACGATACTCATGCAGATACTCAGAAAGATACCCGGGCAGACAACAATGCAAACACCTACGCCGATACAAAAGCCCAAAAGCCAACATCAGCACCAATACTGAGACCAATGAAAGCAGATAACAGCACACAACAATGACAGACGAAACACTTCAGCAAAGCAACAGACAAACTAAGGCTATCACTCAAAGCGGCTTGTGGACAAATAATGTTGCCCTGGTTCAGTTGTTAGGTTTATGCCCTTTACTGGCTGTCACCGGCACCATTATTAACGGACTCGGGCTTGGCATCGCAACATTAATTACTCTGGTGTTATCAAACAGTATTGTATCGATGATACGCCCCTGGTTAAAATCAGAAATTCGCATTCCCGTGTTCGTGCTTATTATTGCTTCCATCGTTACCGCCATTGAACTAAGCATGAACGCCTGGTTTCATGGCTTATATCTTGTGTTAGGCATATTTATCCCTTTGATTGTTACCAACTGTGCCATCATCGCACGCTGCGAGTCCTTCGCCTCAAAAAACAATCTGTTTGATTCAGCTCTTGATGGTTTCATGATGGGGCTGGGCTTTACCCTGGTATTAGTGGTCTTAGGTGGCTTGCGTGAAATCATTGGCTTTGGCACTTTATTCGCCAATGCACAGTTAATGTTTGGCTCCATGGGTGAAACCATGACTATTACTTTTAGCGAAGATTATTCAGGTTTTCTACTTGCAGTATTGCCACCCGGTGCATTTATCGGTCTTGGCTTGTTAATTGCGCTTAAAAACATCATTGATAAGCGCCAGAGTGCTAAACATGTGGTCGCCACCTCTGATGCAGAACCTGCTATAAATTAATCCACAAAATTTATACCCTTTAAAAAAAATTAGTCCGCGAAGAACGCGAAATACGCAAAAAAATATTTCCATTTTTTTAATTCTCACATTATTTCATTTACATGCCCTGCGTGGGTGTGTGATATAAAAATATTTTTTCGCTTTTTTTGCGTATTTCGCGTTCTTCGCGGACTAAAAATATGAAACAACCTACAAATTACACTGAATAATTACATTTTATTTGCATCCATTAGCGGAGCAGTGGCACATGAATGTGCCGTTGACGAACCTAAGGGAGGACAAAATATTTCATGAACAAAACCAAACGCTTTGAGATTTTTTCACGTTTACGAAAAGATAACCCACATCCAACCACCGAACTTAATTTTAACAGCACGTTTGAATTACTCATCGCCGTCATTCTGTCAGCTCAGGCAACAGACAAAAGTGTAAACATCGCTACAGAGAAACTGTATCGCACAGCCAATACACCTGAAGCCATTGTCCAGCTTGGCGAAACCGGTTTAAAAAAATATATAAAAACCATTGGCCTGTTTAACACCAAAGCAAAAAACATTATCAACACCTGCAAAATATTAATAGCAGAACACAACAGTAACGTTCCAGATAATCAGAAAAAGCTGGAAGCCCTGCCCGGTGTCGGCAGAAAAACCGCAAATGTGGTGCGTAACACCGCCTTCAGACACCCTACCATGGCGGTAGACACACATATTTTTCGAGTAGCTAATCGCACCCGAATCGCATCCGGAAAAAATGTGCTGGAAGTTGAAAAGAAATTAGTTAAATTTATTCCCAAAGAATTTATGGTGGATGCACATCACTGGCTCATCTTACTTGGACGGTATACCTGCATTGCACGCAAACCACGATGTAGCTCCTGTCTTATCGAAGATCTTTGTGAGTATAAAGATAAAAGCGAATAGTTTATTCACATGAGGGCATCAAATATTTAGGAACACATGATCAGATCCAGTTAATTTAAAGACTTAACCTGACAAAACGTGTCAGATTTATTTATAGAGTGAATGGCTGAGTTCGGTCATTAGCGGATACTAACAAACAACATTATTTTAGCCGCAAAAAGCGCAAAGAAAAACATTTTTTATGTAGGGTGGATGCGCTTTGCTTATCCACCCTACTATCTACAAAATAATAAGATTTTTTTGCTTTTCTTTGCGCTTTTCGCACTGACGTGCATGGACGCACTAATGTCGCGGGCGCATGGAGCGCAGGAGCGACCTTCGCGGCTAAAATTCTTTAGTTTCTGAATGTCCGTTAAGTGTCGAAATCAGACATTCCATATCTGACACTAGTCAGTCAGATGAAATGCATTCTTATACAACTACTGTGGTTTTTCTTTTATACAGCGCTCACAAAACTGTATACTCAAACGCCCCGTGGATAAGATAGATTCACCATGCTTAATAAAAAAAATAGTAAATTATTTTCAGCACTGCCAATCTTATTACTGTCTTTTACCCATACATCATTAGTTCTGGCGCATACAGATGATAGATTAGAACATTTTATATCGCTAAGTTTGGAAGATTTGGTTAGTCTCGAAACCACTATTGCTACCGCTTCTAAACATACCACCACTAAAGCACCGGCAGTAGTCACACTGATCACTGCAGACGATATCAAAGCCACCGGCGCAACCAATCTGGTCGATGTACTGGAAGGGGCACCAGGTATTCATATCAGAGCCAGTCAATTTGGCAACCGACCTCTGATACAGTTTCGCGGTGCTAAATCCACTCAAACACTGCTGATGATAAATGGCAACTCGATGACGGATCTGGTATGGAACTTCGGCATATTCTGGAAAGGCCTGCCCGCCAGCATGATTGAACGAATAGAAATCATTCGCGGTCCTGGCTCTGCGCTGTTTGGCGCGGATGCTTCTGCCGGTGTCATTAATGTTATCACCAAAACCGCCGGTACAATCAAACATTCCGAAGTCGGTGTGAGAGCAGGTAGTTTTAATACAAAAACACTATGGATGCAGCATGGCGCTAGCTGGAACGGTTTTGAAACAGGATTAACAGTCAACATATCTGACACCGATGGTCACGACCCGTTCATTGAAATAGACGGGCAAACTGCAAAAGACCAGGAATTTGGCAGTAATGCCTCGCTCGCACCGGATTCTGCACATTATGGCTGGCGTAATGAAGACATCCGTTTTTCCATTGCTAAAGAACATTGGCGGCTGCAGGCAGATTATATGCGCCAAAGTGAACTGGAAATTGGGCTAACGGGTTTTGGTGTTCTGGATCCTGTGACCAAAGGCAGTAGTAGTCGCTACAATGTCGATTTATTTTATAATAATGGGGATTTTAGCGAAAACTGGGATCTGAATATCGAGCTCCGCTACCAGTACCTCGACTACACATCGGGTGATGGTTTTCAGGAACGCCCTGCTGGTTATGTCGATGCAACAGGTAGCTACCCCGATGGACAAATCAATCAGCATCGATCGGCTGAACGCCGCGTTGTGTTTGAGGCAAGCACTCTCTATACCGGTATTAAGGACCATTCGCTGAGAATAGGCAGCGGTTATACCTGGCAGGATTTATTTTTTGTTGAACATAAGGTCAACTTCGGCACCGGGCCAGATGGAAACATCCTGCCAGCGGGGGGCCCTCTGGTTGATCTATCAGGCACAGCTATTGCTTTTGCGCCAGAAAGTACCCGCAAAATAAACTACATTTTCCTGCAGGACATATGGACCATCTCCAATACTTTAGAATTAACTGCCGGCGCACGTTATGACCACTATTCCGATTTTGGCGGCACATTCAACCCACGCCTGGCACTGGTATGGCAAAGTACCGATAAGCTGACCAGCAAACTTATATACGGGCAGGCGTTTCGGCCACCCTCTTATCTGGAGTTGTTTAACGAAACCTCTTTCACCAAACCCAATCCCAATCTCAAACCGGAACAATCAGAAACACTGGAGCTGGCATTGTCCTATGCGGCTAAAAAGAATCTGCAACTAGGGCTGAATATATATCACTTCCAGCAAACAGACATTATTCGCCCTGATTCCTCTACCGGGCAATTCCAAAATACTGGCGACCACACCATTCGCGGCATTGAACTGGAAGCCAGATGGCAGCCATCAAAAGATATCAGAATTTATGCAAATCACACCCATCGCAATCAGCATGACAGCGATTTACGTGCCATTCAAGAACCGGATGAGGACGCTTATCTACGCCTTGACTGGGTGTTTATGCATGCATGGAACTGGAACCTGGAAACCAGCTGGATTGGTGAGCGACCACGAAATACTAGCGGCACAAACCCCGACACCCGTCCTCCGGTTGATGATCATTCAATAACCAATACCACCGTTCGTTATGCCGCTTCGAACCACTGGGAGTTCGCCGCTTCTATACGCAACCTGTTTGATAATGATGTAAGAGAATTCACCGGTCGCAGCATACCAAACGACCTGCCACTGCCAGAACGTAATGCTTATGCAGAAATACGCTATAAGTTTTAACTGCTTCACTTGATGAAAAGACTTGAATGAAAAGGAAATCAAAACTCGATAGCTTTATAACCATAAGATATTTCCACGGATTATCTTACAGGTCAGCCGGCATGTTGCAAATGTATCCGGCTAAATTTGTGGTAATAATATTTACCACCACCATGCTGCTGTATATTTCGTTGCAGAATAAAATGTTGCCTGTAACAAGGCACCTTCTGCGTGCGGATGAAATGTCTAACCACATCTTGTGGGGCTTACGTTGAGACATTTTATAACACAGCCAATGGTCAAACTCATTCTCACCACCTGCATGTGGCTGTGCACCGGCTCCCTGTACGCAGCTGATGCGCAACATCAAACCAAAGATGAACGCCTGTTTAAGGCTGCTTTCATATACAACTTTGCCAAGTTTACCGACTGGCCTAAAAACACACCAGGACATGACGGAGACCTGATACTGTGTACCGCAGGTAAAAATGCACTGGTAGATGATCTTAAACAGCTAGGCGGTAAAATTATCAAGGGGCGTAAACTATCCATCAGACAGTTACAGGACGAACAGTCTCCTGACCGTTGTCACATCCTTTACATCGCAAATTCGGAGAAGAATCGCTACTTAAATATACTTAAAGCCACCAACGGCAAGCCAATTCTAACCGTTAGCGAACTGGGTAACTTTGCTCATCAGGGCGGCATTATCCAGTTTTACCGCGACAAAGGACAAACTCGCCTTATCATTAACCTGGATGCTGCTGGTAAAGCCAGAGTAGAAATAAGCTCTCGCCTGCTGATTCTGACTGAGGTTATTAACGGCAAGGAAACACCATGATATTACAGAACGCCTCCATCAAAAAGAAACTGCAAGCCATTATCCTGGTCACTGCCGGCACGGTATTATTACTAAGCTATCTGCTGTTTATGCTAGTCGATATCCTCTCTGCCCGGGATGAAACTTCTATGCGTCTGCAAACACTGGCAACCGTACTCGGCGCTAATAGCAGTGCAGCCATTATCTACAGTGACCACAAGGCGACTGCTGAAATTCTTAGCACCCTCTCCTCTCAGCACAACATAATCTGGGCTGGCATTCTTATTCAGGATAATATTTTTGCTGAATATCAATCGCCTCAGTTCCAGGCAACAGAGGAAATTGAGCAGCAAAATATAATGCAGCAGCAAGCTGAATCATCCTTTCTGTTTGACCATGTTACTGTAAAAGCACCCATTACTTTTGATGGTAACACTATTGGTCACATCCATATTATCGGCAACATGAGCCGGGCACAGGCGACTCTCATCCAGCAAGCCTGGCTGGGTATGGGTATCTTCGCCATTTCCATGTTACTCGCGCTGATACTTTCCAGCCGCCTGCAAAGTATTATTACCACACCGGTAAAGCGACTACTCAAAACCATGGAAAAAGTCGCTTCCGAAAATGACTTTAGCTGTAGAGCCGAACACCTGAGTAACGACGAGCTCGGCACCCTGGTCGATGGCTTCAACACCATGCTGGACAAAATTGAACTGTATGACCAAAAACTCACTAGCTACCGGCGCGACCTGGAACGTCTGGTCATGGATAGAACCTGTGAACTCGAATCGGCAAAAATACAGGCTGAAACGGCTAATCAGGCAAAAAGTGAATTTATTGCCACCATGAGCCATGAGATACGCACACCGATGAATGGCGTGATTGGCTTTATCAGTTTATTAGAACAAACCGAGCTGAACGAAGTGCAGCAGGACTTTGTCAGCAACATCACCCACTCTAGCAATAACCTGCTCAGCATTATCAATGATATTCTCGACTTCTCAAAAATTGAGGCAGGTAAACTCAGTCTGGAACAGGTAAACATCAATCTGCAAACCGAGGTGGCTGACATACAATCTACTTTTATACACAGCGCCAGGAAGAAAGGTCTGCAGTTAAAAACAAGCATAGATGAAAATGTTCCGACTGTGCTGCGTGGTGATCCGGTGAGGCTACGCCAGATATTAAACAACCTGATCAGCAATGCGATTAAATTTACCGAACATGGGCAGGTCAGTCTGCGTATAGAAAACCGCGCCACGCAAAACAGTTCCCGTCAAAACAGCTCTCAGGCAAATAATCTAACGCACTTGTGCATCAGAGTTCACGATACCGGTATCGGCATATCTCCTGAACAACAAAAACAACTTTTCCAGCCATTTTCGCAAGGTGACAGCTCAATCACAAGACGCTACGGTGGAACCGGGCTAGGACTTGTTATTACCCAGCGGCTGGTTACTATGATGGGTGGTGAGATCAAACTATCCAGCCTTCCCGGTCAGGGATCAAATTTCACTGTGATGATTCAACTGGAAACACCAGAACAGGTGAATTTGAATACCACAGCTACCGACAAACAAAGCAGCGCTACCAGTATGGCAATGGCAGATGCCACCAGTACGGCACAATCCATAAAGACTTTATTAACCGATCTAAACATTCTGGTTGTTGATGACAACAATATCAACCTGAAAGTCGCCACTGCCTTACTTGCCAACGAGGGTGCTAATGTCGTTGCCGTAAAAAGTGGCGCTGAGGCATTGCAACAACTAGCCGACCAGGCTGCCGAGCATGCTTTTGAAATCATTCTGATGGATCTTGAGATGCCGGAAATGAGCGGCATCGAGACGACTCAAAAAATACGTCAATCTCAACTCTGTGCTGAACAAACACCCATCATCGCACTCACCGCCCATGCCTTCTCAGATACTCGTCTGCAAGCCATGGAAGCCGGCATGAACGACTTATTAGCAAAACCCTACAAACCAGAACAGCTGTTCACCATAATCAGCAAGTGGTACAGCCATTCTAGCAGCCAAAAAAACCACACACAGGAGCAGGCAGATACAGGCATGACGTTACCGGTCTATGACCATGAATCTGCCATAGCCATTGCCAATGGCGATAAAAATTTAGCCCAACAACTACTGGATGATTTCTTAAAAGACTTACCCAACTCTGAAAATGCCATACGAGCAGCCCACAACACGGCAGACTACCCAAAACTATACGAAGCTGTTCACAAACTGGCTGGCTCCGCCTGCGTGGTAGGAGCAGCAGAACTCCACGCAGAAACCCTGACTCTTCAGGATACGCTAAACCTTAAACCTTTATCGGTGCAACAGGTTGAACCCGGCGTTTCTAGCCTGTTAAAAAAAATTACCTGCTTTAAAGAACATTTCCAGTGAAGCTCTAATTAGTGTCATCTCCATCCTTAGGTTTATATGACAAAATACAATTTTTCTATGCCTCCTGTATTATTAGCCTCTTACATAATTACAAAGAAGTACAACCATGTTTGGAAACAACAGAAACGAATTGCGTCAGGTTTACCTGAACTGCTGGCAACGACAAAAAAACAAACTGCCGATGGATCCGATGCAGGAAGTGGTTGCCAATATCATTGAACAGCACCCTGAATATCACCACCTGCTAGAACATGAAGAAATTGTTGACAAAGACTTCTCTGCTGAAACAGGGGAAAGCAATCCGTTTTTACATATGAGCATGCATATTGCTTTGCATGAGCAGATTAGTACGAATCGACCAAAAGGCATACACGATTGTTACCAGAAACTTTGTATTTTGCACTGTGGCCCTCATGATGCAGAACATGCCATGATGGAATGTCTTGGCGAAGCTCTTTGGCAAGCGCAACGCGACCAAACTGCACCTGATGAAGAAAAATATTTAAACTGTCTTAAAAAAATCGCCCTGTGACTAATTATTTTAAAGGTTTTGATGAACTCGCAATATTTTGCACTGTCTTTAAAATGCGATTAGACTAAAAGTCGGCCTCCCCTACAAGCGGTGGCGGTGGCACCTAACTATTGGAGAGAACTAAAATGAAAAATACTATGAAAAAATCACTATCTATTGTATTAAGCACAGCATTTATTGCAGCAATGTCAGCATCACCTGTGGTCAACGCTGAGGTCAATCCATTTGGTATGCAGAACCTGGAAAGCGGTTATATGCAGCTTGCCGAAGGTAAATGCGGCGAAGGTAAAATGAAAAAAGAAGGCAAATGCGGTGAAGGCAAATGCGGTGGTGACAAAGCCAAAGAAGCTAAATGCGGCGAAGGCAAATGTGGCGGTGATAAAAAATCAAAAGAGGCTAAATGCGGCGGTAGCAAAGCTAAAGAAGCTAAATGTGGCGAAGGCAAATGTGGTGGTAAATAAAGCAGCATAGCCTGGATTGAGGCAACCAAACTCAACATACTAAAAAAAGCCTCGATCATTCGGGGCTTTTTTATTACCTGCATATGAGTTTATATTTTATAAGGTGTAGTCGCTCGGGCTTAATCTGGCAAAATGTGTCAGATTTACTTGACGTGTGAATGACTGAGTTCGGTCAATAGCTGACCTTTAAAAACAAAAACATAGTCCGCGAAGAACGCAAAAGACGCGAATCATCGTTCCTGCGCTCCATGCGCCCACGATATTAGTGCGTCCATGCACGTCAAAGCAAAAACAA
>CAYQXD010000136.1:0-9390 GCA_964421315.1 uncultured Thiotrichaceae bacterium
CGCCAATCTCGATACGGTTTTAATAAGTGATATATGTTTCATGTTTTCTCCACTAATGTTGTCAGATAATCTAATCTATAAACCTATAGCAAAAAACATGCCAATTTATAAAACCAATGAAAACAAAGTCTTGCAGAGAAATTAAAATAAATCACTGTGTGAAATAACACAGTTTGACGGTGGAATTTACACTTTTAAAAAAGACTGGCTTGCAAGTCGGGCTAAGGCACAAGCGCAGACAGGATACAACAGCCGTTTTGTCAAGATTCTTATGAGACATTGATCTCGCTCTACATGCTATAATAAGCACATAGACAGCACATGCACATAACAGAGGTTTACCATGCTCGCAACGACAAGAATTCCAGTACTCATGTCACCTGTAGAAAAAATGAAAATCGTCGCCAGGGCGAAAAAAGCCGGGATGAAAACCAGTGAATTTATGCGCCTGGCAGCCCGGGAATATAATCCACATGAGGATGAAAAAGCTTTGCTCGCCATGATTAATGAAATGAACAAAGCTACAGAAAATGCGGCTAAGTCAATCGATGAAGCATTATCTTTTGTTGCGGCATCAAATAAACGTATAAGAAAAATGGAATTAAACCTAAAAAAATCAGCTGAATCGTAGCGAGAGCGATCAAGGTGCTGAATATACAAGACTTTTTCAGTTATTTTGAGCGAAAGCGTATCACCCATACGGTGAGTTCAAAATATTCGAAAAAGTCTTGCAGATTCAGTGCATTGGACGCTCGCAGTAGGTTCAACTGATTTTTTTAGGTTAAAGACAGGAAAGCAATAATGAGCGTAGTTGATAAAATGTGGGATGGTATGACAAAGGTTATCAAAATGGATACAAAAGTCGAAGCTCTGGCTGCTACTGTTATTGACCAACAAAAACGCCTGGAAGATTTGACTGGACGTATAATACGGTTAGAAACCGCACTGGAAATAGCATTAGCTACGCAGAGAAAGGAACAAAAAACCATTAAAAATGGTTAGTTTCGCAGAAAGAGATTAATAAATTTAGAATAAGGGTTATAAGCCCTAAAATGTTCGTTTATTGAATAAATCAGAGCTTGATTTGGCCAGGCTGATTTTAGAACATGCAGGATGTTGCGGGTTGATCACTGCAATTTTTTCAAGGCCTTCAGGCACCGCTGAACTGGGAACCAGCAAGCCCAGT
Organism: uncultured Thiotrichaceae bacterium; assembly: GCA_964421315.1. Classification (GTDB taxonomy): domain Bacteria; phylum Pseudomonadota; class Gammaproteobacteria; order SZUA-229; family SZUA-229. The sequence goes on from CAYQXD010000136.1 coordinate 1,187, forward strand.
TCATTGCCTGCATCAAGCCAGTCGCCGCCAATTGTTTGTGTTGATAAAGGATAGGGGAATAATGCCCAGTCGCCAGGTAACTGACTGCATGGCAGCATATAAAACGGTGCGCTATCTGCTACTTCATATATACCCAGGCGGTAGTCCTTCGGTATCAGACGAGGCGTGGGCAGGTAGTTAGCCATTTCTAGTAACGCTGTAGCTGGCGACACAGCAAAGTATAGAACGCGCTGCCCAGCTCTATTCCAACGTGCCCCGTCTTTATATGCGGCGCCCAGACCTTGATAATTATCCAGATAGCGCTTAGGCGATATACGGTATAACCGCATTATGTGAATTCACCATACTCTATTTTACGCAAGACCTGTGACACCCAATTACGCCCTTCGAAAGTATCAAGCAATGCCTCTGGTGCTTCTCCAGCCAAAGCAGGGATCAATGTTTTCATCCACTCTTTGGTTTTGTCCATATTACCAAAAACACGCACCGCCTGAGAATACAGGCGTATAGTGTCGAGCATTTCCTCGCTATCTACGCGGCTCATCTTTTTTACTCGGTAATAGCGACTGAGATTACTTGATGTTGTACCAAGAATGCGCACAATCAACTCTCTATTATCAAAAACCTTTACCGCACGTTTAACCACCTCTCCAGAAATACCTTTTCTCACAGTGCGAATATATTTACCCTGACAGCTTAGATCGTCCGCACGTAAACCTAGCGATGCAAAGAATCCATTGTGTGATGTTGGCATTTTTCATTCTCTCCCATACAAATCAATACGTAATCATTATGAATCAAGAGTAGCATCAATATGACGCGCAATCAACCAGACATAAATTCCCAAATCGCGTGCATAGACAGCCTGTCTACCGTGACAATTCAAGATGATAATATTTATATTTAATTTTTGTTTCTATGCCGTGACAGCTTGTACAGAATGAGTTTTGTATTTCTTTATTGCGTAAAAAACTACTGAGTATATTACCAGTATCGTTCTTTTCCATGCTTTCGTTTTGCATGTCGAGTTGCGCTTCGAATTGTATGTCAAGCTGTGTATCGGCCTGCTTATCAATAATAATATCCTTATCTTCTATGTCTTTATGAGTCGACCAGCGGTGCGGATTGTGACAGGTAATGCAGGCTATTTCGCCAAACTCACTTATTTCGTTATTTTTGTTTACCAGTGGCATGTTGTATTTATAATCGTTTTTGCCAGAGCGCAGTATCATGTCTTTTGTTGGATGGCTGAAATATTTTATTTGCGCTTTATCTGCTACGCCGTCTTCGCGATGACAGTTAAGGCACATTTGATCTCGCGGTAAAAACTGTTCTTCTCCCTGATAAGCATTTTTAACGCTGGCATCAAGTGAAAATTTATTGTCCTGTGCCTCATGCATACTATGGCAGGTTCCGCAGGCACCTGTGTGTTCGGGGATTTGCTCATATCTGTTTTTACTGTTCGCTGCACTAAGGCGTAAGTCGTGGTCTGTATTAACCACCTTGTTGTAATCTTCATGGCAAACATTACACAGCTCACCATTTTTATTGCCCATGATTAATAATGCACTGCCCGATTTGCCATCATGCACGCTATGGCAGGTAAGACAGTTAATAAATGTAATCTCTTTATTATTAATTTTAACCGGATCTTCCAGTTTGATATTCATATCCACATTGACGGGATGCACGCCTTTTTCGCGCGCCTCTTTAAGGTCTTTTGCATCGTGACGCTGGTGGCATTGTACGCATAATTTGGCATCTGAAAACTCAATAGCAGTAAGCGACTCTTCTTCTGCACCATGCACTTTGTGACAACTCTGGCAAATCATCTGTTGCTGATTATTTAGGCTAGCACCCCCATCCAACATTTCTTCAGGTAGTCCATCATGCAGGTTTTTATCTCTTGCATAATGACTGCTATTTTTATCCTGCTTAACGCCATCACCTGCTTTTAAATAAATTCCAATCGGATGATTCACGCCGATAGTTTTTCGATTTTTATCTCGAACATGATCAATTTTTGACTGGTGGCATGACAAACAAATTTCTCCTTTGTTGTTTGATTCGCGCATCCAGCTATTATTGTCTTGCACGCCAGGACTTGTTTCGTCATCGCCAGTAAATTTATGCGGTGTATGGCAACTGCCACAATATAGTTCTTTGTTATTCGTACTACTGCTCCTTATTAAAGGAAACTCCTTTGGTATTTTATCCCCTGGTATCTTGTCAAAGCCTTTGTCTTTAGTTGTAACACTGGCCTTTTTATCATCGCGCAGATGATGAATATCAGGGTGCTGCTGCTTATGTCCAATGGCATCTCTTGAATCAATCACCACACCATGATGACAGCTATAACACATGTCTTCATGCGCAACGGGTATTACCTGCGTTTCATTATTTTTCGGTTTGGCGCTGTCTTTTATAGACTTGTCTGTTATGTAATTATCCGCCCACGAAATATGACAAATAACACAGTTTTTTCGGGAGCTGCCCGTTTGTGGTTTTGCTGTTGATTGACTATTGTTTTTATCAGTTTCAATTTGACTTAAGCTGAACACTTCAACGCTGTTATTTAATGTGTCCGTAACATACAGTTTGTTTTTGTGCAGGTTTAAACTGGTAGGGGATTTAAAGCGCAAAACTTTAGAATCACCATCTATTGATAAACCAGAGACAAGCAAACCCAACGCTCTGCCATTTTTAAAAATTGAAATCGTACCCAGATAAACATCACTAACCAGAAGATGATTGTCTGCATCAAGAGCAAGCCCATTAGGGCGGAACAAAGACCCTGCCACAGCCACACCAAAACGCCCGATATTCATAAAGTGTTTTCCTTTGCGGCTAAACGCCTGGACACGGGCATTGAGTACATCAATGGCAAAGATGTAACCCTGTTCATCAACGGCTAACTGATACGGATAGTTAAACTGTCCATCTGCATCACCCTGTGCGCCCCAGCAATTTAAGGTTTTTCCATTGTCGATTTTAGTTGTACATAGTTGATGATTTTGCCGGTCACTCCAGATAATTTTATTTTCCAGTATCAATAATGCTACGGGGGCGACGCTGCTGTTTTCTGATCTGTCATTTTCCGATCTGTCGGCATTTAGTATCAAATTGCGTATAAATTCCCCCTGTAAATTAAATATAGAAATCCTGGCTTTGCCGGTATCTGCAATATAAACGCTTTGATTTTTAATGCTTATTGCCATGGCAAGGTTTAATTCACCATCACCTTTGCCATTTTTACCAAATGTAAATTTGTGTTTCCCGTTTTTAGAAAACACCATAATCTGAGATAAAACACCATTTAGAATATAAATGTCTCCATTACGAGCAACGGCAGTATCCGTTGGCTGGTTAAGCCCTGCTATAATACTTAAGTTATGTTCGGCTATCAGTCCCGCCATCAGCGGTTGACTGATGAGTACAAGAACCAGGAAGGTAAAGAACTGACTCCTTGCTCTATTCATTCTAGTAAATCAGTCATACGCAAACGCTGCTCGTCTTTTGTGCCATCTTTTGTATAACGGCCAAAAAAGCGGGGTATTGAGTGTTGCTGTAATTTGCTTATTTCTTTTTCACTAAAATCTAATGACTCCAGGTTTAAAAGCTGCTCTTTGTTATCATGGCAATCAAGGCACATAGGGGCTTTTTTGATAAGTGGTGCGTGTATTCGTAATTTAAGTTTTGCTTTTTCCAGAGACTCTTCTTCAGACAACTGTTTGCCCCAGGATTTTTTATCCCAGTCTTGTTTTACCTGTTTGGCTAGTTCGTGGTCAGCAAAGATGACCACCGCTTCATTATTGTAAAAAGGCGTAATGCGTTTTGCAGGTATTTTATTATTGCTGTTATTAAAATTTAACCAACGATATTCAAGCTGAACATTATCTGGTTGAAAGTGACAGGTCTCACAACTTATATAACGACTGTGCATATTTAAAAAACTTCTTTTACGTTGACTTTCTTTATGCGGCGGTAACAGATGGCAATTACTGCAAAAAGATTTTTTATCTGTTGCCTGAGCTGGGTTTTGTTTATGAAAGTTTGCTACAAAAAGGTCTTCTTTTAATGTTATTTCTGAATAATCTTTTATCTGTTTTTGTGCCTCTTGCAGTTTTTTTTCATCTATTGCGGCAGATTCAAGCTGCTGCAAATAAAGTGGGTCTGCCTGCACCATAAAAACGGGTAAATACAGGCATAAAGCATAAATACCATTTTTCAATAACGGCTTCATTGCTGCTCTCCCTGTTTCTCTCTCTTTTGTTGTTGCTGGTTTCTATTTATTTGTTTTGATCTTTTAACCTTTGATTTTGGCTTTCTACCAATCATATGTTTCTGAAAGTGGTCGCCACCAAACAGGGAAAAAACAACCGATTTTTTTTGCTTCACCAACAAACTCCAGAGCAAAGAACCGATAACAAGTAAAACAATAACAGGGATTAAAAAAGCCAGTGCCCAGTTCCAGGCAGAACCTGTCCATGGGCTGTTTAGGTTATGCACCTGCGAATAAAGCAGTGGTTCAAAAATCGAAATATAATCAAGATCATGCATATCGCTGTGAGTGAAACCACTATTAATATGTTGTTTTGAAAATTTATGACAACCAGCAGCAGAGCAGGTTTTATGAAGATTATCTTTATGTGTTGATGAGTTTATATCCTGATAGCTGCGTATATCGTGTTTTTCATTTGTCGGTGCATGACAGTCATTACATGAGATGCCGTCTTCATCCACATTTGCTAACAAACGACTATGCAGGGTCATTGCATACGAATCACTGGCGAGGATAAATTTACTGCTTGCTTTTAGTTTTTCACCCGTGCCTTTATCTTCAATTTCTACCTTTGCCATGCGTTCTTTATCTGCATGGCAGTTGTTGCACATCTTGTTTTCATCCCTGTTTTTATGTTCACTGACAAGAAAACGACGCAACACATGACCTGCAAACTGATTAAGCCAGATTTCACCCTGATGACAACTGCCGCATTCGGTTTCTGTATGCTCAAACGCTACTTTAAATTCTGACATTTTTTCAGGGTCTATATACAAGGTATTCTGATGACATAATCGGCACGAAGGATTTTGTTGATCGAGGGATTCCTCCAGTCTGTTACCGCCAGTAAAGCCTTTACTCCAGCCTTCTCCATGTATTGATTTTTCAAATACTTCAGTTGGTTTTTTATGGGTGTATGCTTCGCCTTGAGAAGGCTCTTCTAAATGACATGACTCTGCACAGTCAACTTCTGTATTTTCTACCTTATGCGGATAATCCCTGATTTTTCGATGGCAGTCTTTACAGGCTATACTGCCGTGCAGTGAACTTAGATAATGTTGCTGATCTATTGTTGAATTTCGTAACACACCGTGTTCATCAATATACTCAAGACCTTGTATTGCATGGCAGCTAAAACATCCATCGGGGTCAGTATGTCGTTGCTCGGCCTGTACCTGGGTGATGACTACAAAAAACACTGACATGGCTAGTAGTACAGCCAGAAAAACCCGTGACCAGTTTATGGCTTTAAAGCCCTTTGCTTTTGGTTTAACACGATATATCGCTTCCCATGCTGGCAATGGATGATAATCAACATTTTTCTTTTTTCGTTTAGCCTGATTATCACGTGGTAATGCCACCCAGTCGATGGCGTGCCAGTCACACACATCCACGCATTCGTGACAGGCCATGCAGGACAGCTGATCAACCACAGCAATCTGGTCAACCATTTTTATGGCGCCGGTCATGCAGTTACGGGCGCAAATATTACAACCGGTACAACGCTCACGCTCGACACGAATACGATGGGTAAAACGAAATTTTGCACCGACTCGATTAACCAGTGCATCCATGGCACCTATTGGACAGAGGAACTGACAATAAGCGCGACCTTTATTTGCAAAAAAACCGAGTAAGAATAGCAGTGCCAGATTAACCAGACCGATGCTTGAGAAAATAAAAGCAAAACCGCGTATGTTATCGCTGAGGATACCACTGAATGCTTCAAATAATCTGGGCACGGTTATAAAATTACACAGGGTGCAAGCACTGATGCCCAGGGTCGGCATAAGCAATACAAAAACGGCAAAGTAACCGTAACGTATCGGCACCTGTGGCAATGAGCGGTATTCTATTTTCCAGCGATCATTCAGACTGCGACTAACCAGCTCAGGGAAACCGCCCACCGGGCAAACATAAGCACACCAATATCGACCAAAGAAAAAAGTGGTTATAAAAATACTTGCCAGCAATAAAACACCCATCCAGGCAATGTAAACACCTGTTATAAAATCATCCAGACTCATGCCCGGAAAATAAAGAAAAAACCGGCGCATACATAAGGTGCCGCACATATCATCATTGCCGAGTGCCGCTGGTATAAAAATAAAGGGGGCAAAAAATAACAGGCAGAAAGTTATTATGATCAGATAACGGTATTTTTGCGCTTTTGGGATGGCTTTAATTTTTTTAATTAGTTTCATTTTTTTGTGTCATTCTTTACTCGTTCCCTTAGCTTCACGTGGGAATGCAGACCTGCTGTTTGTTAGAGACGTTGCATGCAACGTCTCTACTATTACCAGTCAGTGGAGCGTTAGTATGCATTCTCACGCGGGAGCGTGGGAACGAGGAAGTTACGCACCATCATTCGTAATTAGTAATTATCTCTTAAACTCATGACAAACCAGACAAAGCGTGCCATCTTTTGCTGGCAGTCTTAGTAAAATTTCTTTTTCTATGCGCTGGTAATTAAGCACATGGTTTTTATTTAATTTCTGATTAAGTTTATTCAGCCTGTCTTTCTTGTCTGCAATAAAAACTTTGTTCCACTCGTGCTCTAAGTAAACTATTCCTTTGTCTATGTCATGGTTTTCAACCTGTTTGCCAGCGGCTTTGTGCTGACTGATAACATCAATTTGATGCGGGCTGTGACAAGTGGTACACATAATTTTGCCTTCATCAGAAAGTGGCAGGTTTATTTTGTGTTGTTGCTCATATTTATTTATTCTTTTTTTCATGTCTTCATCAGGTTTTTGCTGATGAATAAGTGCATTAAAGTGAGGCGTATACAAATGACAGCCATAACATATATTCTGCGGCGGCAGACGTAAACCACGCTCCTCCGGTTTAATATCCTGCTCTGGATCCAGAGCTTCCTGGTGACAATAAAGACAGTTGTGTTCAATTATTTTGCCTTCACTGTCCAGCATTTTATGGATATTGTCGCGCTGATATAGTTTTGTTTCGTGACAGCGATAACAAAAGTCTGTTAATACTTCGTAAGGACCTTCGCGCAAAAAATCTTTATCGCTTTTATCAACTTTTTTAAAGTCCTGATCCTTCATGTCTTTAATGCCATGACAGGTCTGACAGTCAATCTGTTTATTTTTGTTAAGTGGAAAACTATCAGGGATAGAAATATCTGCTGACGGTTTCACATCAAACAGATGGTGCATGGCGGGCATTTGCTGTTCTTTCTTCACATCTGCAACTGCTAGTGAGCAATGCAATAAAATAAATATCAATAATATAGATCTTGCGGGACTAAAGTCCCGCTTCCCACGCCACCACCAATGCCGACACCAATGCCGACACAACATGAAGTGGGACTTTAGTCCCGCTTTTGTGACACAGATTATTGAGAAGCAACTCACAAACCCGCCTGCACCGCTTCGCCATGGCTGTGGCACTCAATACAACTGGTAGCCGTAAGATGAACCCCAAATAAACCATTGCCAGTATCTATGTCGCTATGTTCAATCAAGATTTCTGTGTTATGGCAAAGCACGCATAACTGGGAATAATTATCCTGGTAAACATGCACGGCATAAGGTCGCTCTCGCATAGCTGAGTCAAGTTTGCTAACGCCTTTATCTGACTGGTCAATAATAAGTTTTATATTGTTGGTGCCGTGTATGGCGTGGCAATCTGTGCATTCAACACGGCTGCCGTAGACATAACCCGGTCGCATCCCAGCATAAGTACCCATACCCTCTGCGTTTTCTTCACCGTGCTTATCGATCAGGGTGTAAGCGTCTTTAATGGCAATTAAGGTATCATCAAAGACTTTATCAACAATCGGAAAATCTGCCTGCTGGTGGTCGCGGTTGTGGCAGCGCAAACAAAAATCTGCGCCGCTGGTATAGGGTGAGTTGATACCATTGGCATCGCGATAACGAGTAAGGTCGCGATTGTTTTCAAA
>CAYQXD010000137.1:0-9232 GCA_964421315.1 uncultured Thiotrichaceae bacterium
CTAAGAACTTAGTCCGCGAAACACGCAAAGAACGCAAAAAAAGCTTCTTATTTTGTAACTACTCACCCTGTCATCGTATTAGGATGCAGGTTATTGATTTTCTTCGCCTCTGCAACATGGATGTTGCAGTAGAGCGTACATGGATGTATTCACAGCGACGAAGAAAATCAATAACCTGCACCCTAATGTAGATGATTGGGTGAGTTGTTACCATATTTTTAAAAATTAGCGTCTTTTGCGTGCTTACTTCGCGCTGTCCTGCGCTACGCCCTTCGGGTCGCACTATCGTGCATTAAAAATGTTCCAGTAATTTAGTCGCGGACTGTATTTCTTTTTGTTTTTTATCTGTGCGCATCTGTGGACAGTGTAAAATAACGATTATGAGTGATGAAGAATTCAAATTAATGTCCCGCCGTTTTCGCGGCTTCTACCCGGTGGTGGTTGATGTTGAAACCGGCGGTTTTGATGATAAAAAAGATGCCTTGCTTGAAATAGGCGCGGTCACCTTAAAAATTGATGAAAACGGTTTGATGACAACCCATAATGAATACCAATGCCATATCAAACCGTTTGAGGGAGCCAATATAGATCCTGCTTCACTGGAAGTAAATGGTATTGATCCGCACCACCCTTTTCGTGTCGCTATCGCTAAAGATGAAGAAACCGGAGTTCGTGAATTATTTCGTTTTATTCAAAAAGAAATGAAACAACATAAATGCAAACGCGCAATTATGATTGGTCACAATACCATTCTGGATCGCAACTTTATATTTTCTGCTGCGCAACGCAATAAAATAGCACGCAACCCCTTTCACCCGTTCAGCATCTTTGATACCGTAAGTCTGGCAGGACTTGCTTACGGGCAAACCGTGTTATCACGTGCAGCACAGGCTGCCGGACTGGATTGGGACACTAAAGAGGCTCACTCCGCTTTATACGATGCCAAACAGACTGCCAGGTTATTCTGCACCATTGTCAATCGCTGGGCCGAAACCGCTGGTCCGGTATGGAGCAACACCAGGCAGAAATAACAAAAAAAGTAATTAATGGAGATTAAACCTAAAAAAATCAGTTGAACCTACTGTGAGCGTCCAATGCACTGAATCTACAGGACTTTCTTAAACATTTTGAGTTCACCGTATGGGTGATACGCTTTCGCTCAAAATAACCAATAAAGTCCTGCATATTCAGCCCCTTGATCGCTCTCGCTACGATTCAACTGATTTTTTCAGGTTAAAACAAAGTTCAACTGAACGTTGACTTGCCCCATAAAAGAGAATTATTCATAAATTTGGTATAGTATTACATACCATCTTTTTTATATACCAAATCGACTACACAGGACAAAGTAGCGTTTTCATGAGCAGTAAAGACCTCTCAATCATCATTGTCGACGATCTGCAATTTAGCCGCATCGTAGTCAAAACAGCTTTAAAAAAGGCCGGTTACAGCGGCGTTCGACTGGCAGATTGTGCCACTGAAGCCTTGACCATGATAGAACAGCACCCTGCCGATGTGGTTCTGGCAGACTGGATGATGCCTGAAATGGATGGCCTGGAACTCACCCACCGCATTCGGCAGAGGGACGAAGAAAAGGGCACATACACTGCCATCATCTTATTTACCGCACACGACGGTGTCGAATATCTGGTTAAAGCATTTGATCACGGGGTAGATGATTATTTATGCAAACCCCCTAATCCTCAGGAACTTGCCGCTCGCGTCAATGCCGCAGCTCGCGTGGCTGCATTGCAAAACGATTTACTTGAAACCTCTCGCCGAATGGAACAAACCATCAAAAATCTGAAAAAGATGGCACTGGTAGATGAATTAACTGGAGCAGGCAACCAGAACTTTTTAATGAAAAACCTGAAAACACATCTACTGGAGGCATCTACCCGCCGCGGTGGCGTTTGCCTGATGATAGTAGAACTACGTGAGCTTGAAGATATCGCCGCTGTACACGGCGAGTTCATTACTGATGAAATACTGATCAGCCAGCATAGACGCTTACGTCGCGCTGTCAGGCCAACCGATGTTGTCGCCCGACTGGACAACAACATCTTTGGCATAATTATGCACCACACTAAAATTAAAGATTACAAACACACAGCGATAGAACGCATACTTACCATGATTAACAACCGCGCTTATAAAACAACCACGGGCAATTTAACCATCAACGGCTGTATTGGTGTGCATTATTATCGTGGCGACCAGGCCATTATTTCGGCCGATAACATGATCAAGCAGGCGTTTAGCAAGCTCGACCAGGCTCGCAGTGATGCATTGTTGAGCATAGCTTATTAAGGATAGTTTGCAGGCAGCAGTAAAAATTCAAAAAAGCCACTCACATGGGTGGCTTTTTTGCGGTCTGGACAAAAACTATCAAGCTGTTGCGTCATCAATCATTTTCTTCAAATCACCGCTTTCAAACATTTCCAGAGTGATGTCGCAGCCGCCAATCAGCTCGCCATCGACATAAACTTGCGGAAAAGTTGGCCAGTCTGCATATCGTGGTAAATTCTGGAAAATTTCTGGGTCGGCAAGAACATTACAATAAGCAAACTCTTTACCCACCTGTTTTAATGCTTCAACGGTACGACCGGAAAAACCACACTGCGGGAACTGCGGTGTACCTTTCATATAGATCATCACCTTGTTGCCTTTAACCTGGCTCTCAATTCTTTCTAACACATCAGTCATTTCAAACACCTGTTTTCAGTAATAATATAAGTAATTATACTCCGAATCGCCCATAATAAACCCTAACGATTAATGGGTAAGATTTAGAGTGTGGGGGCGGTTTACAAAAAATCAACAAGCCATTTATGCCTCAAAAAATGTAAAACACACAACATGTTTTCACTATTCATTATTCACTGCTTCTCCACATTCTGCTGCCACCACAGCTCCAGTGCCGCTAAATGCCACAACTTACTACCCTGTAGTCGCGTGAGATAATCTTCCGGTTTGTTCAATAATTTTTCAACATAAAGCGGGTTATACAAACCACGTTGTTTAGCACCGTCCGATAACAATATCTCTTTCATGAATGCCAAAAATTCACCACGTACATATTTTAACGCCGGCATGGGGAAATAGGCCTTGCTGCGATTGACCACACTGTCAGGTAAAAAGCCCCGCGACAGTTCTTTTAATACATGTTTACCACCATTGGGTAATTTCATTGCGGGCGGCATCGATGCGGCCAGCTCGATGAGCTGGGTATCGAGAAATGGGACACGCGCTTCCAGCCCCCACGCCATGGTCATGTTGTCCACGCGTTTTACTGGATCATCAACAATCAATGTTGTCACATCGACTGCCAGCACCCGATCAAGGTATTCATCTGCTTCAACCTCATCCAGCAAATCCTGCATTAACTCAGAGGTGACATCGCCCAGGGCAAAGCGAGCATTGACCGTTTCCAGGTATTCAGCATGATCGCGATCAAAATATTCATCTGAAAAACGATTGATGCCTTTGGTAATAGAGTGATGCATGCGCGGATACCAGAAGTAACCGCCGAACACTTCGTCCGCCCCCTGTCCGCTTTGCACCACTTTGACTTCTTTGGAGACGACTTCGGACAACAAATAAAACGCCACCGCATCCTGAGCAAACATGGGTTCGGACATATGGGCAAACGCTTCCGGCAGGCGCGGCAGCACCTGGTCATTCGGCACCATTAGCTGGTGATGTTCGGTATCAAACATTTGCGCTACCGCATCGGAATATTCGAATTCGTTACCTTTTTCTTCGGGTGCATCTTCAAAACCCATGTCTTCAAAACCAATGGAGAATGTTTTTAAATCTTTCTGCCCGGCCTCGCTAAGCAGGCCAACAAGCAAACTAGAATCGATGCCCCCTGACAATAAAACACCCACCGGTACATCGGCAATTTTGACGCGTTTTTCTACCGCTCGCCTTAACTCGTCATGCACGGCCACCACCCAGTCCTGCTCTGTCATTTTCAATCCCGCTATCATGGCCGGACGTTTTGCGGTCAACGTCCAATAACGTTTTTCTTTAACCTTGCCATCTTTAGCTATAATCATATAATGCGCGGGTTTGACTTTTCTGATGCCGCTGATAACTGTGCGTGGCGCAGGTACTACACCGTGCAGAGTAAATAAATGATGCAAGGCGGTGGCATCAATCGAAACATCTATTTTGTCATCGGCATGAATCAGTGCCTGGGTATTTGATGCAAACAATAAACGCTGTGAGGTTTGCGAAAAATACAACGGTTTGATGCCTGTACGATCACGCGCAAGCAATAACGTTTGTTTGTTATTGTCCCAGATGGCAAAAGCAAACATGCCCTGTAACCGAGTTACACAGTTTTCACCCCACTCGATATAAGCACGTAAAATCACTTCTGTGTCGCCGGTGGATTTGAACGTGTGACCTAAAAGCTGTAGCTGTTTACGCAAGTCAGGATAATTGTATATGGTGCCATTAAATACCAGCACAACCCCTGTCGGCTCATCCAGCATGGGTTGCGCTGCGTTATCGGATAAATCAATAATGGCTAATCGGTGATGCCCAAATGCAATGGGAGATTTGATATAACACCCTTCTGAATCCGGCCCACGTTTTTGCAATTTTTGCTTCATGCGTTCAATGCGTTGCACGTCGGGCGCAACACTATCAAACCTTAATTCACCACAAATCCCACACATTTTGCTAACTCAATTAAACTGAAGACGAGATGTTATCATTGACACAATAAAAGCAGAAATAGCCAAACTCCAGACAATAACGCCGCCACTTGGCAAATCAAACAATGCCGATGCGATAAGACCCAAAAAATATCCCAGCGCACCAATTAAAGCGGCAATGAACATCGCCCGTCTGGTTTGCATTTTTGCCGTTGCCAGTGCTGGAATAATCAAACTGGCAAAAACCAGGTAGACACCCACTAACTGTACCGACAAGGTAATGGCAATGGCAAATAACACGTAAAAACCGGTTCGCCCTATTTTCTCCTGATAGTTGATCCAGAGTAAAACGATGGCAACGGAGATAATGCCCGCATTGAAAATCTGCTGCCAGTCAACCCATAAAATCTGCCCCACCAGCAATTCTCTCAAGTGCTCACCACCCTGCGGGTTATGCGCTAGTAGCAAAATACTTGCACTCGCCGCCAGCACAAAACAGATTCCTATCATGGCTTCTAGATGTTCACCGGCTTTTTTTTCTAAAAAGTGAATGAGCCACACCCCCAATAAAGCGCTGACAACAGCGGCAAGCTGCACTTTAAAACCGTGCATTTCACCGCCAAATTGAAAAGCGATTATCACCCCCAGACCGGCGATTTGTGCAATCGCTAAATCAATAAAAATAATGCCGCGTTTGATAACTTCCCGCCCCAGTGGAATATGCGTTAGCAATACCACAACACCGGCTATAAAGGCGGGGAGCAATATACTTAGATCGAGACCTTCTGTGTTTATCATGCTTTATTTATTCACTGCCGCAACCAGCTTTTCAATAACACCGTCAAACCATGTTGTCAGGCTTTCACCCTTTTGAAAATCAACTGTCGCCGCTAATGAAACCACTGGCACACCGCTACGTTCTGACAACCATGTTGCCGCCATGTCATTCACATAAGCGGCGTGTATTATCATTTTCACGTCTTTATCCACCATGCGTTTTTTTAACGAAACCAAATGGCTGCTACTGGGCGATACACCAGGCATGGGTTCTAACGTTGCCAGTTTGTGCATGCCAGCCCATTCATTCAGATAAGTCCAGTATTCATGATGGGTAACAATTTCAACCTCTTTTAGTACGACTACCTGCTGCTTCCACCTTTCCATAGATAACAACCAGCGTTTCTCAAAGATATCAAATTTTTTCTGATAGAAAGCCTGATTGCTCGCATCAATTTGAATCAGCCGTTTTTTTAGCTCTACCGCAACACGTAAAATATTTTCCGGGCCGGTATGAATATGTGGGTTGCCTTCAGCATGAACATCCCCATGACGGCGATCAAGATGTTGCGGAACATTTAGTTTATTAACAAAATCCGCTGCAAAAAAATGACCGCTGTTGCCGGGCTGGATTTTGCTATTGGCAGCCTTGCGTATCAGCAATGGCAACCAGCCAACTTCCAGCTCAGCACCTGTACAGATCAATAAATCTGCACGCCTTGCTTTGGCAATTAAACTGGGTCTCGCCTGAATATAATGTGGATCCTGTTTTGATGTGGTTGCCGAATAAACAGTCAGCTTTTCACCGCCCAGTTCCTTTACCAGTGCTGCCCATTCAGGTTCACAGGCAAGCACATTAAGTGTCGCCTGCGAACTGGCTGAAAAAATCAGAGCGCAAACAGCAAGCAACCATTTACTGTGGTTTTTTTTAAAAAGCATGTGCACCGTGTGCCCCCAAACTCATTGTGTACTGTAAAAACAATTGCTGGTCTGCCTGCTGATAAGAGTCATCAAGATTATATTGCAGACGTATACGGCTAAACTCGCTGGGTTTCCACTCTACCATTAGGCTAGCGCGCGTAGGGGCATGCCCCTCGGTTACCAAACCGGCTTCTTCAAGTACAAGTTCATTACTACCACGGTTATCGCTGCCCAGTGAGTCATAACGCGTACCCACTGTCCAGTTTCGCTCAAACTGCCAGATTGCCTGTAAATACCAACCGTCTTGCTCACCGTTTAAGCTGCTGATCTCTTCAACACCGTTATGCTTCAGCTCTATATTACCGTCATCTTCGCGTTTAAAATATTCAAACTGCAATTTGAAATTTTTCTCACGATAATTGCCATCGGGCGCCCACTTATAAATAGCATTTAAGCCAAATATGTTGCTGTCACCTTTAAATTCAAGATGCTCAGCCTCACCACTATCAGCATGACCGCCATATTCACGCTCTATATCATCGGCCTGCCAGTAACTTAAACCTGCCTGCCAACTATGACTAACACCAACATCAGCACCCAAATTAACAAAGCTTGTCCAGCTACCGACATCATCATGCTGCCCACCAGCGGGATAGTTACTGCCTGAAAAAGCCTCTGCACCTATTTCTAGAAATAAATCGGTGGCAGCAACATAAGAAAGTCGAATACCGTCATCCCTGTATTGATTACCAAACAGACCACGGTAAATCAGTGGCGCATCGTAAAAATCCCAGGCATGTTGATGTTTCTGATTTAGATAACCAATAGCTGAAAAGAAACGACCGCCACGAATGGTATAACCATTGCCCAGTGCCAGTGTTTCAAAAAATGCTTCTTCCAGCTCAAGCTCTATTTCACCGTCATAGTCAGCAATGGCAATAGTAAACTGGCCGTAAAACTTGTCATCAACATTACTGCTAAACACTAACTCCGAATGCCCTAATGAGAATCCTGCTGCACCCAGCTCGGCTTCCCCGCCCAGGGCGTAACCGGGTAGGGCATAATCTTCCGGATCATTATTATAACTGGTATAAACGCCACCAATAATAAGGCTGATAGCTGGATTGAAAGCATTGTTGCTGACCCTGGTCATTGCTGGCTGCATATTAATGCCAGTGCCAGAGATGTTTTCTGTTGTATTGGTTGTGGCATTTAAGGCCGTAACAGGCGAACACATTGCTAATACAATGGCGCACTTTAATAATGAGAATTTCATTTTTTTACCCATGTGTGATGAAAAAGATATTCAAAACCTCACCTTTTATCGCTACAGCGACAAAGATCCGTCTGAAACATCAATAGTGACTAAAGCGTCAAAACCGTTCAAACAGGGAAAACAGGTGGGGCGCGGGCAAAATATGCTGTTGGCAGGGAAAAATAACAAAGGCTTGCTATTTCAGGAGCAATAGCAACCGTTGTTATAGGTGATGTTAATGACAGGTCAGCAGAAATGAATCCATCCGCTAACTTCTCTGCCAGCAAAAAACTCTCGCACAAGTCGTCTGCACCGTGAAAAGGATGCTCGGTAGCATGAACAAGCACGCTCATTTGCCCGATAAATAACGACACACTTAACAACAGCATACTTAACAGGGCACTGCGTGGCTTAATATGCTGTCGGCTTAGACTATAATTCATTGACTATTGTGCCTGGCAACGAGTGCAAAGACCATGCAACTCTAATTGCTGAGTATGTAATTTAAAGCCTGTCTTAGCGATAGTCATCTCTAATTCAGATGCCAGAGATTTTCCTGTGTTGATTTCTTCTACCTGATGACAACTATCACAAATTAATAATTTTGGTATTTCATGTGCATGTTGACAGCTGATATGCGAGCAGACGATATATTGACTGCCGCTCTGTAATTTGTGAACAAACTGCGCTTCTATTAAAAAATCCAGCATACGATAAACGGATACGGCTGATATATTTTGATGATATCGAGCCTTATAAATATCCATAATATGGTATGCAGACAATGGTTTTTCTTCAAGCAACATCAACCACAGCACATTACTGCGTTTTGTGGTGAAGCGCAGACCTTGCTGTTGACACTGCTGCTGCGCCACCTGCAAAATTTGTTGACTATTGTTATCTGACATAAATTATTTTTTGGTAACTATTCAGCATATTTTAAGAAAATAGTGCTGAATAGTTACGTTTTTTGAGACAAAGATAAACTTAAACGCCGATTCCACCAATGTGCAAGCATTAACATGCTGGCAGCAATGGCGGTCAATACCATTTCAAAAGCATGCGTTTCAAAATCATGCCCATACATGACTGCAATGATTAAACCCGCCAAACCACCGACTGCCAATAAACCAGGCAGATGATGTCGATGTTTTTTATAAGAAGCGGGGAAACTAAACACAGCTAAAAGAAAAACGGGCAATAATAGCAGTTGATGCACCCATTCAGACAACATCATCATAACAAACACGCCGATACTCCCACCCGCAATCAGCAATGGCGTAATGATACAGTGCAGCAGGCACAGGCCTGAACAAAATACGCCCCATGCATCTTTTTCTTTCACCTTTATACACTCTGACCATTAGCTTACAATAAAGAAATGTTATAACATAACATTATAATAATCAAGTAGATCCTTTCTAAAATGCAGCGGCACCACAATCGACGTGTTTTCTCTGGCTGGCTCAACTTAGTTCAGCACACGATTTTTAATCATAGTCACCACACATATTTATTGAATGATGTGTTGCCAATTACCAGCAATAAGTTTTAAAATTTCACTATTCACTATTCACTATTCACTATTCACTATTCACTATTCACTATTCAC
>CAYQXD010000138.1:0-9203 GCA_964421315.1 uncultured Thiotrichaceae bacterium
CTATTCTCTTCATTATTTTTGATCTTGAAATCGCCTTTCTTTTCCCCTGGGCTGTTTCACTCGATCAAGTTGGTCTGCCCGGTATTATAGCAATGGGTATTTTCCTTGGTGTTCTGGTCATTGGTTTTATTTATGAATGGAAAAAAGGAGCACTGGAGTGGGAATAGAAGGCGTTTTGGAAAAAGGTTTTGTTACCACCTCAGCTGATAAATTAATCAACTGGGCGCGCACCGGTTCGATGTGGCCAATGACTTTTGGTCTGGCCTGTTGTGCGGTTGAAATGATGCAGGCTGGCGCTTCGCGTTATGATCTTGACCGCTTTGGTATGTTGTTTCGCCCCAGTCCACGTCAGTCCGATGTCATGATTGTTGCCGGTACCTTATGTAATAAAATGGCTCCGGCACTACGTAGAGTATATGACCAGATGGCTGAACCACGCTGGGTTATCTCCATGGGTTCATGCGCCAATGGTGGCGGTTATTATCACTATTCGTATTCGGTGGTTCGAGGTTGTGATCGCATCGTGCCAGTGGATATCTACGTGCCAGGTTGTCCACCAACCGCAGAGGCTTTGCTGTACGGTATTTTGCAATTACAGAATAAAATTCGCCGTACCAATACTATCGCCAGGCTTCCAGTGCAAGGCGATTCTAATTATAACCCGCCCGTGAGACATCGGGATGTGACACTAACATAGGGTCGCTTAAGAGCTACTTGTATGAATGTTCAAGAATTATCACAGGCTTTAGCCGATACTTTTCCATCGCAACTGCAATCTAATGTGGTGGTGCAGAATGATGTGTTTGGTGAAGTCACCATTGAAGTTTTACCCAAAGATGCACTCTGCGTTTTTGAAACCTTGCGTGATGATGCTGACCTTAAATTTGAGCAGTTAATCGATGTCTGTGGTGTGGATTATTCTGAATACGGCAGTGTGGAGTGGGCAACAGAATCAACTTCATCAACCGGTCATGGTTTTGCCAGCTATAGTCGTGGCGTGGAGCCTGCAACCGGCGCACGTTTACGATTTGGTGATGATATAGAATCGACAGAGTCAGGACGACCACGTTTTGCCTCGGTATATCACTTATTGTCAGTGACTCATAACCACCGTCTGCGGGTTCGTGTTTATTGTGAAAATGATGCAGTGCCGGTTGTACCCTCCGTTATTGAGTTGTGGCCAGCAGCTAACTGGTTCGAACGTGAAGCCTTTGATTTGTATGGCATTATTTATGAAGGTCATCCAGATTTACGCCGTATTCTTACCGATTATGGTTTTGTCGGGCATCCTTTTAGAAAAGACTTCCCGCTAATTGGCCACGTTGAAATGAAATATGACGAAGAACAAAAGCGTGTTATCTATCAACCGGTCACTATAGAGCCACGCGTGCTGGTGCCACGTGTGATTCGTGATGATGGCCGCTTTGACAGCAGCGCGGATGCCGTGGCGGAGAACACAGATGCCTGAAATTCGTAACTATACCCTTAACTTCGGGCCACAACATCCAGCAGCACACGGCGTATTGCGTCTGGTACTGGAAATGGATGGTGAAGTCATCCAGCGTGCTGATCCGCATATTGGTTTGTTGCACCGTGCCACAGAAAAACTAGTTGAGTCAAAACCCTATAATCAGAGCATCGGCTATATGGACAGGCTGGATTACGTTTCCATGATGTGTAATGAGCATGGTTACGTGATGGCAATTGAAAACCTGATGAATATCTCGGTGCCGGAGCGTGCGCAATATATCCGTGTTATGTTCGATGAGATAACACGCATACTCAATCACCTGCTATGGATTGGCGCGCATGCATTAGATGTAGGTGCGATGACCATGTTCCTTTATGCCTTCCGCGAACGTGAAGATTTAATGGACGTGTATGAAGCGGTATCCGGCGCACGCCTGCATGCCACTTATTATCGCCCCGGTGGTGTCGCACGTGACCTGCCAGATACCATGCCGCAGTACAAAAAATCAAAATGGCATAGCCAGCGTGAAGTCAATAAATTAAACGAAAATCGTGAAGGCACACTGCTGGATTTTCTGGAAGATTTTACTAACCGCTTTCCAACTTATGTTGATGAATATGAAACGCTGTTAACCGATAACCGTATCTGGAAACAACGCACGGTTGATATCGGCATCGTTAGCCCAGAACGTGCGCTGGCATTGGGTTTTACCGGGCCGATGATTCGTGGTTCCGGTATCGCCTGGGATTTACGTAAAAAACAACCTTACGAAGTTTATGATCGTATGGAATTTGATATTCCCATCGGCACTAATGGCGACTGTTACGACCGTTATCTGGTGCGTATTCAGGAAATGCGTGAGTCTAACCGTATTATCAAACAGTGCATTGACTGGCTGCGTGAAAACGAGGGTGCGATTATTACTGATAATCAAAAGATTGCGCCACCAAAACGTGAAGGCATGAAAGCCGACATGGAATCGCTGATTCATCACTTTAAATTATTTACCGAAGGGTTCTGTTTGCCTGAAGGTGAAGTCTATGCCGCAGTTGAGCACCCGAAAGGCGAGTTTGGTTGTTACCTGATTTCTGATGGTGCCAACAAACCCTATCGTTTAAAAATTCGTGCGCCGGGTTTTGTGCATCTGTCCGCACTGGATGAAATGGTGAGCGGGCATATGTTAGCTGATGTGGTGGCGATAATTGGTACCCAGGATATTGTGTTTGGTGAGGTTGATCGCTAATGACTGCTGACACTCAAAAAGTTGTAACCCTAAAAGATGTAAAACAGGAAAGGCAGGTCGTAGAGCTTTCCAGCCACGCTCGTGAAGAAATTGATGAGTTATTAAGCCATTTCCCTGTTGAGCAGAAAAAGTCAGCATTGTTAGGTGCACTTAATGTGGTGCAGCATGAAAACAACGGTTTTTTAACTGAAGAGCTAATGGTAGCGGTTGCTGATTATCTGGAGCTTGAAAAAATTGAAGTGTATGAGGTCGCCAGTTTTTATTCGATGTATGAATTAAAACCAGTAGCGCGCAACAATGTCGCGATATGCACCAACATCTGTTGCATGTTGATGGGTTCACAAAGCATTGTTGATCACGTTGAGAAAAAATTAAATATCAAAGTGGGTCAAAGCACAGAAGATGGTCGCATCTATCTCAAAAAAGAAGAAGAATGCCTGGCTGCCTGTGCAGGTGGTCCGATGATGCAGGTTAATCACGTTTATTATGAAAATCTTACCCCTGAAAAAGTGGATGAGATTTTGGATGGTCTGGAGTAGCAGGTCTTATGTCAGCTAACAATAATATAGTGAAACCAGAAGCGACCAAGCCAGAGGTTAATACTAAAAACGAACAGGTGTGTTTTGCCACGCTGCAGTTTGAAGGTGAATCATGGTCTTATGAAAACTACTTGAAAACCGGTGGTTATCAGGCATGGCGAAAAATCCTTAAAGAAAAGACCACACCGGAAGATGTGATTGAAGAAGTTAAAAAGTCCGGCTTGCGTGGTCGCGGTGGCGCCGGTTTTCCTACCGGCCTGAAATGGAGTTTTATGCCCCGCACCGCGCCGGTACAAAAATATCTGGTGTGTAACTCCGATGAGAGTGAACCGGGTACCTGTAAAGACCGTGAGATTTTACGTTATAACCCGCATGCTTTAGTCGAGGGTATGGCGATTGCCTGTTATGCCATGGGCGCAACACACGGTTATAATTATATGCGCGGTGAATTTATGGACGAGCCAGCAATTCACTTCAAACAGGCGCTGGCCGAGGCTTATGAAAACGGTTTGTTAGGCGAAAACATTTTAGGCAGTGATATCAATATTGATTTACATGCCGCATTAGGTGCCGGTGCCTATATCTGCGGTGAAGAAACCGCATTGTTAAATTCACTGGAAGGTAAACGTGGACTGCCACGTTTTAAACCGCCGTTCCCGGCAAACTTTGGTTTGTACGGTAAACCCACCACCATCAATAACACCGAAACCCTGGCATCTGTTCCTGCCATTATGCGTAATGGTGGTGAATGGTTTCAGAGCCTGGGCATCCCTAACAGTGGTGGCGTTAAGCTATTTTCAATTTCCGGACATGTTAATAATCCGGGTAATTTTGAAATTCCTATGGGTACATCGTTTGCTGATTTATTGGAAATGGCGGGTGGCGTAAAACACGGACGCAAATTAAAAGCGGTCATTCCCGGTGGTTCATCGGTGCCGGTTGTGCCTGGCGACATTATGATGAAAGCCAATATGGATTATGATTCCATCGTCGAAGCCGGTTCGATGTTAGGTTCCGGCGCAGTCATCGTGATGGACGAAACCACGGACATGGTGCAGGCGCTTCGTCGTATTTCACAATTTTATTTTTCAGAATCCTGTGGTCAATGTACACCATGCCGCGAAGGTACTGGCTGGATATATCGTATGTTGACCCGTATTGTTGAAGGCAAAGGTACCATGGCAGATCTGGATAAACTGGATGACGTGGCCAGCAAAATTGAAGGCAGAACCATTTGCGCCCTGGGTGATGCAGCGGCGATGCCGGTGCGCAGTTTCCTTAAACATTACCGTAGTGAATTTGAATATTACGTTGAACACAAACACAGCATGGTGAAGGTGGCATGAAAAGTTTAGCCGCGAAACACGTAAAGGACGCAAACCAGGTACAAAAGATTTCTTTTGATGATTTTTTGTATGTGTTTGCTAAAAAGATTTGTTCAATTAAAAGTTTTTCTTTGCGTTCCTTTGCGTGTTTTGCGGCAAAAAAGGTTTATTTGTCATGAGTGAAGCAGTAAATGAAAACATGGTAACAATCACTGTTGACGGACATCAAGTGCAGGCACCGAAAGGGGCCATGCTGATAGAAGTTACTGATGCACGAAATATAAAAGTGCCACGTTTTTGTTATCACAAAAAACTTAGCGTTGCCGCCAACTGTCGCATGTGTCTGGTGGAAGTGGAAAAAGCACCAAAGCCACTACCGGCCTGTGCCACACCGGTAATGGAAGGCATGGTTGTACATACGCAATCAAAATATGCCAAAGATGCACAAAAATCAGTAATGGAATTTTTATTGATTAATCATCCTTTAGATTGCCCTATTTGTGACCAGGGTGGCGAGTGTGAATTACAGGACGTAGCGGTCGCTTATGGTTCATCGGTGTCTGAATACACCGAAACCAAACGTGTCGTTTTTGATAAAAATATCGGCCCGTTAATTACCACCGAATTAACCCGTTGCATCCATTGTACCCGCTGTGTTCGTTTTGGTCGCGAAATTGCCGGTATCCGCGAGTTGGGTATGACAGGTCGGGGTGAGAATGCATTAATTTCCACCTTTATTGATGAGAATGTCAATTCAGAAATGTCAGGCAATGCCATTGATATTTGCCCAGTGGGCGCGTTAACTGCAAAACCTTCACGTTTTAAAGGTCGCGCCTGGGAAATGATGCAGCATAAAACGATAGCGCCACATGACTGTATCGGTTCAAATATATTTGTCCATATCTTGCGTGGCGAAGTGGTACGTGTGGTGCCATGTGAGAACGAAGCCATTAACGAAGTCTGGTTGTCTGACCGTGACCGTTTTAGTTATGAAGGTGTTGATAGTGATGACCGTTTAACCACACCAATGATTAAACGTGATGGTCAATGGCAGGCGGCTAACTGGGATGAAGCCTTACAACTGGTTGCGGATAAATTTAAAGCCATTGTAGAATTAAAGGCGGCGTTAAAGGTAAAGCAGGCTGAGGCAGAAGAGGCTGCTGCAGAAGCAGATAGTGAAGAAGCTTCAAAAGTTGCTGATACAGAAACAGAACATAAAAGTGTAGAGCAGGAAACTGTAGAACAGGCTAATACTGAAATGGCGGCGCTGGTTTCTGTAAACTCAACATTAGAAGAACAATTTTTAACGCAGAAACTGATGCGTGGTTTAGGTAGTGGTAATATCGATTTTCGTTTGCGCCAGTCTGATTTTACCGATCAGGACATTGCACCAGTGATGCCATGGTTAGGGCAAAATATCGAACAACTTGAAAAACTTAATGCCGCTTTACTAATTGGTTCCAACGTACGCAAAGAACAACCCATTGCCAATCTGCGATTACGTAAAGCCGTGGTGAATAATAACGCGCAAATTTCTTTTTTGAATCCACGTCAATATGATTTTAATTATCCTGTCGCCAATAATCTGGTTGTTGCCCAGCAGCACATGGTGGCAGAGTTAGCTGGCATTACAGCGGCAGTGTATCAGTTAAGTGGCAATAGCTTGCCAAAAAATATAGACACTGTGGTTTCAAAAGCACAAGCCAGTGATTCACATAAAGCCATTGCAAAACAACTAATGGATGCAGAAACTGCCACCGTTATACTCGGTAATAGTGCACAAATGCATCCACAGTTTTCGGCATTGCGTGTGTTAGCTGAGGCAATAGCTAAACAGACTAACAGCACTTTTGGTTATTTGAGTGATGGCTGTAATGCTGCGGGTGCCTGGCTGGCTGGTGCCGTGCCACATCGCGGGGCGGGTGGTGCTAGTGAGGATGTTATTACTGGTAAAAACCTTGCCGAGATTATATCTGGTGCGGACAAACCAGGTGCTGCCAAACAAAGGCTGGCAGCCTGTCTATTATTAAATATTGAGCCAGATACCGATGCCGCCAATGCCAATGCGTTAATGGCAACATTAAAAGCGGCTGATTTTGTGGTTTCACTTTCTGCTTACAATTCAGCCTCAGTAAAAAACGTTGCCGATGTTATGTTGCCAGCTGCCAGCTTTATGGAAACATCAGGCACTTATGTCAACGCAGAAGGTTTCTGGCAAAGTTTCAAAGGAGTGGTTGAGCCTAAAGGCGGTTCGCGGCCAGCATGGAAAATTTTACGGGTGCTGGGTAATCTGACCGGGCTTGACGGTTTTGATTATTTTTCTTCAGATGACGTGAAGAAAGAAGTGCGTTCAGTGTGCGAATCTATTGAATTGTCCAATGAATTATCGAGTACAGTAGAGGGTGCTGCAGAGTTAGAAGTCACTACATTGACAGGCATTTATTGTGCATCTGATGTGCCAATGTATGCGACAGATGCTATTGTCCGTCGTGCTGTTTCGTTGCAGAAAACAATTGATGCACAGACTCAATGTGTGCGTTTAAACAGTCGCGACGCTAACCGTCTTGGACTCAGTTCTGCCACTAGCGTTACCGTCAAACAAGGAGATTGTTGTCCTGTTTTACCTCTGGTTATTGATGAAAGCATTCCTGATGATTGCGCATGGATAGCTTCTGCACTTGAGGGTAATGAGCACCTGGGTTCAACATTTTCAGCAGTAAGCATAGAAGCTGTAGCAAGCCAGGAGACAGCAGAGGTGACAGGCGCATGATTGATAATATGATCATCTTCGCTCTTGATATCTGGAACTGGTTTCCCGCAGACTGGCAAACTTTTTTATTGATTCTGGGTAAGATTGTTTTGATTCTTGCGCCACTGATGCTTTGCGTGGCTTATATTACCTATGCCGAGCGTAAGATCATCGGTTATATGCAAATTCGTATTGGGCCTAATCGTGTCGGTTTCCGTGGCTGGCTGCAACCCATTGCTGATGCCATGAAGCTGATGTTCAAAGAAGTTATCATTCCAACCAAAGCAGATAAATATTTGTTTTTGATCGCACCAATATTAGCCATTATGCCTGCGCTAGCTGCGTGGGCGGTGATCCCGTTTGATCGTGATGTGGTATTAACCGATGTCAATGCCGGTTTGCTCTATGTGTTAGCGCTGACTTCAGTTGGTGTTTATGGTGTGATCATTGCTGGTTGGGCATCAAATTCTAAATACGCTATTTTGAGTGCACTGCGTGTCGGTGCACAAATTATTGCTTATGAAATTGCCATGGGTTTTGCACTGGTTGGTGTGTTGATGGCAAGTGGCAGTTTGAACATGAGTGATATTGTAGAAGGTCAGACTGGGGGTATGTCGCACTGGTATATCTGGCCATTACTGCCTATGTTCGTGGTTTATTTTCTTTCTGGGGTAGCAGAAACCAACCGTGCGCCGTTTGATGTCGCCGAAGGTGAGTCTGAAATTGTTGCTGGTTTTCACGTCGAATATTCAGGCATGGCCTTTGCAGTTTTCTTCCTTGCGGAATACGCCAATATTATTTTAATTTCTGCTTTAACCGCAATGTTGTTCCTTGGCGGCTGGTTGTCACCGTTTGAAGGCTGGCTGGGCGCTGAGCACTGGTTAGGTGCAAGCAGTTTTTTCTGGTTCTTTGCCAAAGCCTGTATCTTTGCTTTCTTATTCCTCTGGTTCCGTGCCACCTTCCCGCGTTATCGTTATGACCAGATTATGCGTCTGGGGTGGAAAGTGTTTATTCCAGTAACCATTGTCTGGCTGTTTGTGGAAGCCGTGATGGTTGTGGCTGAAGTTGGCCCATGGTCTGTTTAATTACGAATTATAAATTACGAATTACGAATGAAAAGCAAATGCACAAACAAACAACACCATTATTAACGCAGTGATTAATTGAAAATAATGAAACATAAAACACGCAACACCAATAAAGTTAATTATAAATTACGAACCAAGCTGTACAAATTCGTAATTCGTAATTAATAATTCGTAATTATAATCATGAGTACAATAAAACATTTTTTCAAAAGCTTCCTTTTTCTGGAACTGTTTAAAGGGCTGGCAGTTACCGGGCGTTATCTGTTTGCGAGAAAGATTACAGTTCAATATCCGGAAGAAAAAACACCGATGTCACCGCGTTTTCGTGGGCTGCACGCACTACGTCGTTACGCTAACGGTGAAGAACGTTGTATTGCCTGTAAATTGTGTGAAGCGGTTTGCCCAGCCTTAGCGATCACTATTGATTCAGAAGAACGCGAAGATGGTACTCGTCGGACGACCCGTTACGACATTGATTTGTTCAAATGTATTTATTGCGGTTTTTGTGAAGAAGCCTGCCCGGTAGACGCTATCGTGGAAACACATATTTTTGAGTATCACTTTGAAGAACACGGCCAGGAAATAATGACCAAAGAAATGCTGCTTGAAATTGGTGATAAGTATGAAGCAGAAATTGCAGCCAATAAACAGGCTGACGCTGCTTATCGGTGATAAGCAAATGAAAAACTAAAAGTGAAAAATGAAAAATGGAAAATGGAAAGCAAGAACTAAAAACGGTATTAGAAGCATGAAAATATTTTTCATTTTTCACTTTTCATTTTTCATTG
>CAYQXD010000139.1:0-9063 GCA_964421315.1 uncultured Thiotrichaceae bacterium
CGATATAAACAGCAAAATTTTATTCCTGTAAACTTATTATTGTTTTTTCTTTTTTTCGCGTCTTTTGCGTTCTTCGCGGACTATTGCTTTTGATTTTGAATGCCCGCTAATGACCGAACGCAGTCATTCACTCAATAAGCAAATCTGACACAGGGAGAGCCTGAGCGACTATAGATTACTCCTGAATCAGTAACAGTCAAAGATCCTTCAAAGCAATTTCTGCTGACTCTTTTTCCTTAAACGATTTATCATCAACAAGACTTTTTTCCAGGTATGTTTTTGCCTGAGCATTATCACCAGACAGCTTATACGCCATACCTAAATGATAATTAAATACGTTTACCTCGGGCATTTTTTCTACCACCTGTGTTAAATACTGAAGTGCCGTTTTAGCATTTCCTAGTTTGTAATAAACCCAACCTATGGTATCTAAAAACACCGGTTGATTACTTTCTTTAAGTTTTTCAACCAATGTTTTAGCCAGCTCTAAATCATCTTTGTCATTCCCATAATCTGACAGCATGGACGCTAAATTATTAAGAATAATAAGATTTCCAGGGTGAGTTTCATATAATCCCCGATAAACATTTATTGTTTTTTTATAAGCTCCTTCCAGCTCATAGATACCTGCCAGCGCCAGTGGTATTTTAAGACTGGCTTTCACATTCGCATCACCTTTAACAAGAATTGTTTTAACTGCGTTTAGGTTCTGTTTACTTTGATATAGTTGAGAAAGTAATAAATACGGTTCCTCAATGCCTGGATTAATTGCTACCGCCTCATTAAGCAATGTTACTGCTGACCCAGCATTATTATTCACCATATACACTTTAGCCAACAATATTTTTAATTGCACATCATCAGGCGTTGAGATTAATTCTGCTTTTATTCTTTTTTCGACAATATCAAACTTTTTCTCTTCTACCTGGAAAGCGGTTAATAAAACCAGTAACTTTCTATTATCACTGGTGTTCATATAACCATTTTCTAAAAGTAAAATAGCGGCTTTTTTATCTTTTTTAACTCCGTAATAAGGAATTGCCTGCAAATAGCCGTTTGGCTTATCGGGGTAGGATTCCATTAACGTCTTAGCTATTTCATATGCATCCGATTGCTTTTTATTCTGATTTAATATTGCTGCTTTTATTGATAAACCATCATAATCAGTGCCTTTTATACTGTTGTAGTGATCAATAATTTTTTCAGCTTGTTTAATGTCTTTTGTCAAATGGTATTGCGCCAGTTTTAATAAAGCTGCAGCATTGGTTTTGTTGTTTTCATAAGCACTGGTTAATATACTTTTAACCTGTTCCTTATTACCTTCCTGCTGATAAACGCTAGCCAATAAAAAAAATGCCTCTATATTTTCAGGCATTTCTTTGGTAACAATACGCAAAGAAATAATTGCTGTTTCCAGATCTTTGTTATATACAGCAAATTTTGCTCTCAAAAAATTAACATCAGGATCATTGGGTGATACTGAAATGGCATCTTCAATAATCTCAGTAGCTTTCTCAAAGTCCTCGTCGCTTAGATATAAAGCAGCCAGAATTGTACGTGCAGAAATACCAGTAACTTCTTCTGAAAAATCATTGATAGCCTGCTGCAAAACATTAACGGCTGAATATTTATCGCCATTAATAATCAATAGTTCAGCCAGTGCTACCCTGAGTTTTCCAAGTCTGTTATTGATATCAATAAACGACTCAAGTTCTTTAATAGCCGTATGATTATTCCTGGTTTCTCTGATATATTTTATCAGTGTCAGAATTCGTGTTTCATCTTCTGAATCATTATCAATTGATGCACGAAGGGCTGCTTCTGCTTTAGCTTTATCGTTTATCTGGTTATAAAAAGCCGCCAGGTTGTTATAACTTGCACTGTTATCTGGATTTCTTTGAACAAAATCTTTATATAGTATTTCAGCACGCTCAAAGTCTTTGGCTGCAACCAGAGCCAACACCAATAATTGATTTAACTTTTCATTGTTTTCATTGTTTTTTAATGTTGTGTCTAACAGGTTTATTGCTTCCCTGATTTTATTGTCGCGCAAATACAAAGAAGCTAAAAAAACAACACTTTCAATATGCCCGGAATTTTGTGCAATAATATTCTTTGTTATCTTTACTGCTTCATCCGTGTTCTTGTTTCTTAACATGACAGCGGCTTTCAGTAATAAACCGTCAGCATTATTGGGCTCTTTTGACAAAATCAAATCAATTTTTTGTTGTGCTTTATCAGGTTCATTAGCAAGTAAAAGATAGATTCGACCTAACCTGGCCTGATTTTCCAATAGCTCGGGATTAAGTTCTTCTGCTTTTAGATAATTACCGTATGCTTTTTGGTATTCGTTTAGCTGCTCATGCACTTTTCCAAGCTGGAAATAAGCGTCAGCGTCTTTCGGGTCTATTTGCAGCACATTTTTTAACTCAATTCTTGCCTTATCAAGATTGCCGGACTCAATGGACAACCGAGCCTTCTCCAGATAAACTGCTTTTCTTTCTTCAGCACCACCACAGGCAAACAAAATGAAAGCAGCAAGCGTTAAAAATAATATTTTATAAAATTTCATAATATTGCCTTAATAAATTATTTTATTTTTTATAAATCCATCGTAATGACAGTGTTTTAAACTTTGTAACTACTCAGCGTAATTTAACCAATATACCCTTCACGGATTAAATATAAATAAATTTCCTGTGCCGCCTGTACTGGACTCACATCAACTGTATCAATCCTTATTTCAGGGTTTTCCGGTATGTCATAGGGATCACTTATTCCAGTGAATTCAGGAATAATTCCCTTTCTGGCTTTTGCGTACAAGCCCTTTCTATCTCGACTTTCACATTCTTCAAGTGAGGTTGAAACATGTATTTCTATAAATGCACCATATTCTTCGATATTATTTCGGACTTCCCGTCTGGTATCTTTATATGGTGCAATGGGTGCACAAATAGCTACGCCACGATTTTTAGTAATTTCACTGGCAACATAACCTATTCTTCTTATGTTTATATTCCTGTCTTTTTTCGAAAAACCTAATTCGCTGGATAAATTAAGCCTGACCACATCGCCGTCTAATAATGTGACTGGTCTTTTGCCTTCTTCAAGAAACTTTGCATATATAATTCTTGCCAGTGTTGATTTACCAGAGCCAGAAAGCCCGGTAAAAAACAATGTTAAACCTCGTTTTGCGCGTGGTGGGTAAGATTGCTGTAATGCTCTTAAAACAGCAGGATAGGTCACCCAATGTGGGATCTCCTCCTGTTTGAGCAGTGAATTGACAATCCTGGTATTAGAAAATGACTCGCTGCTGCATAACGCCTGCTCACTATCAGTTCGAGTTATAAACTTCTCTTTGTCCTCGTCATAACAAAGCTCTTCAATATTAACAATTTTTATGTCGATATCATTTTCAAACTGTTTAACGTATTGTTGCGAAGCTCCTGTTACATAAAACCGCTTCCCCGAATCTCGTACATTTGGCGGTCCTGCATGTTCAGTACCCACTATATAATGCGTGCAACCATAATTCTGCCGAATGATGGCATTCATTAATGCTTCTCGCGGACCTGCCATACGCATAGCTATGGGAATCAATGCTAATGATACAAGGCTTTTGGGATACTGTTTTAATATTGCCTGATAACAATGTACACGAGAGTAATAATGCAAATCACCGGGTTTTGCCATACCGACAACCGGCTGAATTAATATATGGGCATTTGCCTGTTTTGAGGCGCGTATGGTCATTTCATAATGTACGGCATGCATTGGTTTACTGGTATGAAAAGCCACTATTGAACGCCAGCCTGTTTTATCAAAATGCTGACGTAATTCTTTAGGTGTGAAACGAAGTGTTTCAAAATCATAATGTAACGGCAATTGTACGGCATCCACTTTGCCGCCAATATAAACTTTGCCTACCGAATTCATCAGGTAATCAACACCTGGATGTTCCGTGTCTAATGTACCGTATATACTTATCGCTTCTTTATTCTTGTCTGGCTGCCATTTACTTTCCACAGTAATAACTGCTGGCATAAAACCTTCAATATCGTGCAATGCAACTTTGTCGCCAACATTAATCCTGGCTGCCTGCTGTTCTGTCAAATCAAGATAATAAGGAATTGGCCAGACAGTACCGTCTACTAAGCTTGTGTTTTCAACAACAGATTCATATTCCTGCTGATTCATGAACCCTGTTAAAGGTGACAAAGCGCCAGTAACCAATAACTCCAGATCGCACTGCTGCCTCTGGCTAAGTGTTATTGACTGATAGGATTCAGATTCTTTTTTAATACGATCAGAAGCAGTTTCATCCAGTAACAAATTGATTAATTTGCCTTTGTACGGTGAGATAAGGTGTTCCATTTTTATTATTCCAGGTCGTTACTCAACAACCAGCGACTAAAAGTCGTCAGTACTTTGCTTTATTTAAAACAGTGCCAATTACATTAGTAACAGACAGTAAATCAATCGCCCGCTCAAGATCGGCCTGTTTAGTCATATCATCCTCTACCACAATTAATACACAATCAACACAAGGCGAAAAAGACACAGTGTCAGCCACGCTTAAAACGGGCGGCATATCAAAAATAACCATTCTTTTAGGGTATCGGTCTTTTAGCTCATTAACCAATGTACACATCTTCGGTGAGCCTAGCATTTCGGTGGAGTTCATCAGTGGTTGGCCACCCGGCAAAATAACAAAGTGATCTATATCACCCGGTCTTATCAATATGTCAGTCAGGTCAATATCCTTTTTCAGAAAATCACTTAATCCCAGCTCAGGTGTTATGCCAAAATATTCGTGTAGTTCTGGTTTTCTCAGGTTACCATCTACCAGTAAAATCGTGTATTCAATCTCCTTTGCAATACTAATACCCAGATTAATCGCAGTAGTGGTTTTACCTTCTCCCTCACCCACACTGGTAATAGCAAGCGAGCTCCATTTATGCTCTTCCATTCGCTGCATAACCTGCGTGCTTAACATTTTAAACGCGTCGGCATACTCGTTATGCTCCATCGCGCTTAAAATTCGATTCTCACGCTGGAGGCCAATATGCCCTTCCACCGATTTTGTTTGGGTATATTTGATTGATTGTACATCTTCGGCATAACTTTGACGAACACTTACACTGTGGTCAATGCCTTCTCGTTGCTGCCTTGCTCTTTCTAATGCCTGTTGTATTTTTTCCATAGAACTAATCTCAACTGTCTGCAGGTTATGCCATTAAAATATCAACTTTACGCAATATTCTGAACCACATAACATCTAATGGGGATACAAAAAAGTGTATAAATAATAATGCAAAAACAATAACCGCAATAAATAATAACACCACACGTTTTTTGATTCGTTGTGTTTTGGCTTTATCCAGCAAATTCATTTCATAAGGAATCACTGCTAGCGGTAATGCGCCTAACAATCTTTGTACGCTTCTTGCACCACGAACTGTACCGCTGATGGCATCTGCCACAATCGCAAAACCCAGGCTACAACCCAAAGCGAGAATAAAACCTAAAAATATAATTGCTGGTCGATTAGGGCTAACCGGTTTTTCAGGTAAAATGGCAGGTTCAATTAAAGTAAAACGCTCACCCTTGCTTTCAGCCTCCAGTTGTTTTGCAACATCTGCCTGCATTTGCTTGGCTTTTGTTTCCTGATAGCGTAATACTGCATTTTCATAGTCCCTTTTTAAAACCAGATAATCACGTTCAACTTGTGGTGCGTTGAACAGAGCACGTTCTATTTCATTAATCTTTGCCAAAATTCCTTTACGTTGTATTGCAACCGATCTCATCTCACTCTCGACACCCGCCAGTTGTGATTGAATAGTGATATAAATCGGATTATCCGGCTGTCCCTGGTAATAGTTTGCAACCGGGTTGTTTTTTACTTCTGCTAATTCTTTATTTAATGCTGCTGTTTTTTCTTCCAGGGCAATCACATCAGGATGTTCTGCCGTGTACCTCTTCCTCTTTTGCGCTAACTCGCCGTTCAATAATTTTAATTCTTCAGCTATAGCATCCGCATTATTTAATTGGCCCGTTTCTTTTTCCAGGGAGGAAATCTCGCTTTTTAAGCGTATGATGTCTGGATGTTCGGCTGAGTATTTTGATCTGACAGAGGCATATTCTGCCTGTAATTGTTTTAGTCTATCGGCAGAACCAGGAACGGCCGTGCTACCAGGGTCAATTTGTGCAAGTTGACCGCTTAAATAAAAACGTCTTTCTTCCAGCGTGCGTAAATTAGCATCAACATTGGCTAACTCAGTCTCCTTCCTTTGCATCACACCAAGATTTATTTGTTGCAGCTCAGGCAGAGCATTTGCGTGTTGCTGCTTAAAAACCGCTATTTTTTCTTCTAAGGTATCAATTTGATCGCTTAAACGTTCTGCTTCTTCTCTAAAAAAGTCTGATGTATCAGCTGCCTTCTGGCTTCGACTGGTTAGATTTTCATTTAGATATAAAGTCGTTAACTCATTAGCGACACGCTGTACTTTGGCTGGCGATTCACCTTTATAAGACAGGGCAAAGGCAATAGTCGCGGTTGATGGTCTTCCTGTTCTCGGGTCAACCACTTCAGCACTTATTATATCGAGCGAGATATCATTTTTAACACGCTCAATAATATCTTCTGTTGTTGCAAACTTACGCTCATCTTCATACAGCTTGAATTTATCAATGATTCTTAACAGGTTTGTCCGTGTCATGACACGCGCCTGGATGGTTTGAATCCTTTGTGCGGCGTAACTGGTCACCGTAGTCATAACCAGTTCCTGCGGGATCTCCTGCTGTTCAATCAAAATAGTTGAACCTGACTTGTAAATGGCTGGCAGTAAAAATGCGACAGTAACAGTAAGAAATAAAACCACAGAAAATATTAAAAATATGGCGGTTTTTCTTTTTTTAATGGCAATTATATAATCTTGAATATCTTTTTCTTGTTGTTCTTCCATAACACTCTACAACCCTGGGAATCTCTGATTAATCACTGACGAAATAATAGTTTATCTCTGTTTAAAATGTTGATAATGAGGGAAAGTTATAAGTCAAACCCGCATAAATCCTGTTTGAGTGTGGTGCCCTGCTTTCACTGGTATCACTCTTAAATTTTCTTGCTATATAACGATAGGACGCATTGACAGACCATTTAGGTGTTATCGAATAAAAAACTCTGCTCTCAAAAAAGAATAAATCACGGTCAATGGTTCCGGCATTATCACTTAGCGACGTAACGTCCTCAATACGCGCACTGATATCATAGCGCCATAATGCAGATAACTTCTCCGTATAAGTAACTTTTAGCCAGTCCACCTGATCCAGACCACCAAACGAGTTAGTTGTGTTATCACGGCTGAGTCTGCCTTTAATACTGCCGGTTTCCAGTTGTTGTGTTATTCCGGCATCCAGCACAAAACCACGGTCATTAAAATCGATCTCCTGTGTTTGCGTAATAGTCTGCCCTAAAACATCAAATGTCTGAGTTACTATGTTCGTTGCATCTCGTCTGGATACACCCGCCAGGAAATCTATCGACAATGTTTCAGAAAATTTATGGTCTATGCCTATACGCGATATAAATAACTGATAGGTGACCAGATCGGCTTTACTTCTATAGTCAACGGCCTGAAAAACAAATGATAGCTGATTTTTCTCTGTTAAATCATATAACAATGAAGCCGAGCCCGTTTCGACTACATAAGATGTAAAAGCTGTGTTTTCAACGTCTAAATAATCAACATCCGAATAAGTATAAGACAGGATTAAAGCCAGACGCTCTGTTAGTAAACGCGTATATTTCGGTGTGATACTTTGATTTTTTCGTTCAACCCTGAGACCGGCAATACCAAAATCTGTTGAAGTAGAGCTAAGGTTGCTATCCAGATCATGGTTTATATTTAATGAGAATATATTACGCTCGGCATTATATTTTCCAGTCAGGTCAAAAAACTGATCATTACCGTCAATCGACTCATCTGAATATTTCTGGATTCTTAATCTGGCGTTTAATTCTGTCTGCCAGTGCTGTTCTTTGATAATAGCTGAAAGCGATGGCGTAATAATGATGCCGCTAACGGCATCATGAGGTTCGGATGTTAAAAAGATATTGTCATTATATTCGGCACGGGCATCAATATCTGTTTCCAAAGACCATTGTTTTGCGCATGCGTTTGCTGCTGACAACACAGCGACACACACCACCGATATTTCGAGAACATGAGGGATTTTAATAATCACAACAGAAAACTTATAATTTAAAACTTGTTACTTACAACTCTGTTAGGGCACAACCACCGTATCTCCGGCTTTAAGGATAATATTCATATCCAGACGCTCGCCACTAATTACCTCATCGTAATCAAAAAATTCCATATTTGTGCCGGTGTCGGTACGTCGAATAATTTTAATATCATCCCTATCTGCAAAAGGCGTTAAACCACCTGCCATGGTTAACGCCTGCAACACATCCAGATAACCTGTTGCCGTAAATTCCCCAGGACGGTTCACTTTACCGATAACGTATATTTTATTGCTTTCAGAGCGCAACACGCTCACCGTGACATTTGGGTGTGGAATATAGCGTTTTAATTTTTCAACTAGCACATCCGTCAAGGCTTTAGTGGTTAAACCACCGGCTTGAATCTCCCCTGCCAGTGGAAAGGTAATGCCACCATCGGGTATAACCAGTACTTCCAGCTGCATGCCTTCTTCTTTCCATACTGAAATATTTAACACGTCACCGGGACCTATTTGATATGAGGTCGGGGTTGATTCCTTATTGGTCGTTTCATTGGCCGTTTCAATAATCACTTCAATATTCACTTCAGTGCCTGTTTCAGCTATCGCCGAACCTGCCGCAAATATCAAAAAGAAAGAGACTATAAACCGAAAGACTGTTTTTTTAATTGGCATTGTTTCGCTTCTTTAAATTGTGAAATCATTAAATAAATATACGATTGAATTATAGACGCTTTTGAGAGTTATGTAGCACTAATTAGCACCTGGGGGGGGGGGGGGGGGGGGGGGGGGGGGGGGGGGGGGGGGGGGGGGGGG
>CAYQXD010000140.1:0-8972 GCA_964421315.1 uncultured Thiotrichaceae bacterium
TGCTTGAAAATAATACCGTTGCCATATCAGATATTGATACTCGCCGGTTAACGCGAATACTACGTGATAAAGGCGCAATGGCTGGCTGTATTATTGCGGCTGACAGCATTGATGATGCTAAAACGGCCGCTGCCATTGAAGCGGCTGGTGCATTTGCCGGTTTAAAGGGAATGGATTTAGCTCAAGAAGTAACAACGTCTGAGACCTATTCATGGACAGACAGTGTCTGGGATCTGGAAACGAATCAGCCAGCAGATGCAGTAGCAACTAAATTTCCTGTTTTTGATTATCATGTTGTAGCTTATGACTATGGCGTAAAGCGTAATATTTTGCGTATGTTGGTCGAGCGTGGTTGTAAGGTGACTGTGGTGCCAGCAAAAACACCGGCCAGTGATGTATTAGCGATGCAACCTGATGGCGTGTTTTTATCCAATGGCCCGGGTGATCCAGAGCCTTGCGATTATGCCATTGAGGCAATACAGCAAATTCTAGAAACGAATACACCGGTATTTGGTATATGTCTGGGGCATCAATTGTTAGCACTGGCGTGCGGCGCAAAAACCCAGAAAATGAAGTTTGGTCATCATGGTGCGAATCATCCGGTGCAGGACCTGGCAACTTCAAAAGTCATGATAACCAGTCAGAACCACGGTTTTTCGGTTGATGAAGACAGCCTGCCGGATAATCTTAAGGCAAGCTACCGTTCGTTGTTTGATG
Source organism: uncultured Thiotrichaceae bacterium (assembly GCA_964421315.1). Taxonomy (GTDB): domain Bacteria; phylum Pseudomonadota; class Gammaproteobacteria; order SZUA-229; family SZUA-229. The sequence goes on from CAYQXD010000140.1 coordinate 718, forward strand.
GCTCATTGCAGGGTATCTATCATACCGATAAGCCGGCATTTGGTTTTCAGGGGCACCCCGAGGCAAGTCCGGGGCCACATGATATTGCACCTGTGTTTGATCATTTTATTGCGTTGATGGAAGAAACTTCAAAAAGCTAGATTAGTCCGCGAAAAACGCAAAGGACGCGAAAAAAAGCGAAAAAATTTTATTGTAAAAGCAGGGAGGTTTTTATGGTTGGCAGTAAAAAGCTAAGCGAGCTGGTTTTAGGGTGCGCTCAAAATGTAAGTAGGGAATTGGGCGCTGGATTCTTAGAGAAGGTGTATGAGAATGCGTTGTGTGTAGAGCTTTCTCGCACGGGTATTCCTTTTCAGTGTCAGCAGCAATTTAAAATTTACTATAAAAGAGAGAATGTTGGCATGTATTTCGCTGATATTGTAGTGGATGGCAAGTTGTTGATTGAATTAAAAGCTTTATCTTGTTTTAATCGAGAGCATGATGCGCAGGTAACGAACTACCTAAAAGCATCATGATTAACTGTAGGCTTGCTATTAAATTTTGGTGTACCCAAATTGGGTATACGCAGGGTAGTCTGGAATTACGATGATACAAATAATATTTAATTTGTTTTTTTTGCGTCCTTTGCGTTTTTCGCGGACTGTATTTTGTTGTTTGTGTTCATCTGTGAAAAAAGGTTTTTAACTCATGCCTAAAAGAAAAGACATAAACAGCGTTTTAATCATTGGTGCCGGTCCTATTGTTATCGGTCAGGCCTGTGAGTTTGATTACTCCGGTGCGCAGGCGTGTAAGGCGCTGAAAGAAGAAGGCATTCGCGTTATTTTGGTGAATTCAAATCCGGCGACTATTATGACGGATCCCGAAACAGCCGACTCGACTTACATCGAACCCATCACCTGGCAAACGGTTGCCGCCATCATCGAAAAAGAAAAGCCTGATGCCTTGCTGCCAACAATGGGTGGTCAGACAGCCTTAAACTGTGCGCTTGATCTTGAGCGTGAAGGTGTGCTGGAAAAATTCAACGTCGAAATGATTGGTGCGGATAAAAACGCTATCGACATGGCAGAAGATCGTGAGAAATTCAAGATTGCGATGGAAGAAATCGGTCTGGATATGCCGCGTGCAGCCATAGCACACAGTATGGAAGAAGCCTTTCAGGTGCAGGCACAGGTTGGTTATCCCACCATCATTCGTCCTTCCTTTACTATGGGTGGCAGTGGCGGCGGCATTGCCTACAATAAAGAAGAATTTGAAGAAATCTGTCGTCGCGGTCTGGACTTGTCACCGGTTAGCGAATTACTGGTCGAAGAGTCCGTACTTGGCTGGAAAGAATACGAAATGGAGGTGGTGCGTGATAAAAATGACAATTGCATCATTATCTGTTCGATTGAAAACCTCGATCCGATGGGCATACATACCGGCGATTCGATAACGGTCGCACCTGCTCAAACGCTTACCGATAAAGAATACCAGCGCATGCGCGATGCCTCGATTGCAGTATTGCGTAAAATTGGCGTGGAAACTGGCGGCTCTAATGTGCAGTTCTCGGTCAACCCGGAAGACGGTCGCATGACCATCATCGAAATGAATCCACGGGTGTCACGCTCCTCAGCATTAGCATCAAAAGCCACCGGTTTTCCGATTGCAAAAATTGCTGCCAAACTGGCGATTGGTTATACCCTGGATGAATTACAAAACGAAATTACTGGTGGCGCGACACCCGCATCGTTTGAACCGACTATCGATTACGTGGTCACAAAAATTCCAAGATTTACCTTCGAGAAATTCCCGCAGGCAGAAAATCGTCTGACTACACAGATGAAATCGGTGGGTGAGGTGATGGCCATTGGTCGTACTTTCCAGGAGTCACTGCAAAAAGCCTTACGTGGACTGGAAGCTGATATTGATGGTTTGAGAATTGATGGTTTGAGTCCAGTGCTTGATCCTGAGATGGCGGAGGATGAAGTTGAATCTTTCTTGAATCAGGAATTAAGCCTGGCAGGTGCTGATCGATTATTATACGTTGGTGATGCTTACCGGCGTGGTTATTCAAACGAAAAAATGTTTAACCTCACCAAAATTGATCCCTGGTTTTTGGTGCAGATTGAAGATCTGATTAAAGAGGAACAGGCACTTGCTGGTCAAGAATTAAACAGTCTGTCTAAAGATGCCCTGTATCAGCTAAAACGTAAAGGTTTCTCAGATAGCCGTCTTGCCGGTTTGATGAACACGGATGAAAAAATCGTGCGTGAATACCGCCATTCTTTAGGTATTCGCCCGGTCTATAAACGGGTTGATACCTGCGCCGCAGAATTTTCCTCCGCAACTGCTTACATGTATTCCACTTACGAAGAAGAGTGCGAAGCCAAAGTCTCTGATAAAGATAAAATCGTTGTTTTAGGTGGCGGTCCCAACCGAATTGGTCAGGGCATCGAGTTCGATTATTGCTGTGTACATGCCGTCTTTGCCATGCGTGACGATGGTTATGAAACCATCATGATTAACTGTAATCCAGAAACGGTATCAACCGATTACGATACTTCAGATCGACTGTATTTTGAGTCGTTAACACTGGAAGATGTGCTTGAAGTGCTGGATATAGAAAAACCCAAAGGCGTGATTGTGCAATACGGCGGCCAAACCCCGTTAAAGCTGGCGCGTGATCTGGAAGCAGCAGGTGTACCGATAATAGGTACCACCGCAGACTGCATTGACCTGGCAGAAGACAGAGAACGCTTTGCGCAGGTAGTGAATGAATTAGGTTTAAAACAACCGCCAAACCGTCTGGCTCGTTCCACAGAGGAAGCCGTAGCCGGCGCAGCTGAAATTGGTTTCCCGCTGGTAGTCAGGCCGTCTTATGTTTTAGGCGGTCGCGCTATGGAAATCGTTTATAATGAAACTGATCTTAAATATTATATGACCAATGCGGTCAGTGTTTCCAACGATGCGCCGGTATTGCTTGATCGTTTTCTTGACGATGCGGTAGAGGTTGACGTTGATGCCATCTGTGATGGCGAGCAGGTATTTATCGGTAGCATTATGGAACATATTGAACAGGCCGGTGTGCATTCCGGCGATTCCGCCTGTTCATTACCACCGTATTCATTATCGGCTGAAGTTCAGGATCAATTGCGCGAGCAAACCCGCCAGTTAGCATTGAAGCTGGGCGTGGTGGGATTGATGAATATCCAGTTTGCTATTCAGTTTACCCGTGATGTCAAAGACGAGGGTTCAAATATCTATTTGCTGGAAGTGAATCCTCGTGCTTCGCGTACAGTGCCTTTTGTTTCCAAAGCAACCGGCGTACCACTGGCGAAAATCGCAGCACGTTGCATGGCAGGCATCTCGCTAAAAGAGCAGGGCGTAACCACCGAGGTTATACCAAAAAACTACGCGGTGAAAGAATCCGTATTCCCGTTTGTTAAGTTTCCCGGTGTCGACCCATTATTAGGTCCGGAAATGAAGTCCACCGGCGAAGTCATGGGTGTGGGCAAAACCTTTGGTATGGCATTTGCCAAAGCACAGTTAGGTGCCGGTGTTGAACTACCAACCAAAGGGCGAGTCTTCCTCAGTGTGCGCGAACGTGATCGCGAACATGCGGTAACAATAGGGCGTGAACTGGTCGATAAAGGTTTTGAACTGGTTGCAACCAGCGGTACGGGTGCGGCATTAAAAACAGCCGGTATCGAATTCAAGCAAGTGAATAAAGTGTATGAAGGGCGTCCGCACATTGTCGACATGATTAAAAATGGCGACATCGCCTTAATCATTAATACCACAGAAGGTAAAAAAGCAATCAGCGATTCCTATACGATTCGATCCTCTGCATTGCAACATAAGGTGAGCTACACTACCACCATCGCTGGCGCAAACGCCACTGTTAGAGCATTAGATTATTTAGATGTAAATGCAGTTACCCGATTGCAGCATTTACATGATGAGATTAAAAAAGAGACTATAGCGTGAATAAAGTACCCATCACCGTACGCGGTGCAAAAAATTTACAGGATGAATTACAGCAGTTAAAAAGTGTCGATCGCCCCAAAGTGATCGAGGCCATCGCCACTGCGCGTGCGCACGGTGATTTAAAAGAAAATGCCGAATACCATGCCGCGCGAGAGCAGCAGGGGTTTATCGAAGGTCGTATTAAAGACATTGAGGCCAAGCTCAGTAATGCCACAATTATTGACGTTACTACCGTCAATGCCAATGGCAAGGTTGTGTTTGGTGCCACGGTCGATGTGGCCGATGAAGAAACCGGTGATGAGCTGAGTTATCAGATAGTGGGTGAAGACGAGGCCGATATAAAAAACAATATGATCTCAGTGGGTTCACCCATTGCCCGTGCCTTAATCGGCAAGGAAGAGGGTGATGTGGCTGAAGTGCAAACACCGGGTGGTTTGCGTTCTCTTGAAATTGTTGAGATTAAATATATTTAAACCTAAATCCTGCAAGTGCTTGCACACATATAGCGCAAGCTCTTGATTCGTATAGCAAACTTTAATTCTTCGGGAATATCAATAAGTATTCCACTCGAATTAAAATTGCTCTACAAATCAATATCTTACACTCTATATGCACAATCACTTGCAGGATTTAGGTTAAAAGCTATTTTAGTCCGCGAAGAACGCAAAAGACGCGAAAAAAGCGAATATTTTTGTTTTTGTATCATTGTCATCCTGGCGATAGGAAGGATCTTAATACCTCAAGCACTTAAGATCTTTCACTTCGCTCAAGATGACAGTAATTATTCAGAAACAAAAATACTCATTATTTTATTTGCTTTTTTCGCGTCTTTTGCGTTTTTCGCGGACTGTATTTTTTTCTTTATTGGTTTAAATGCCTTTTATGAACTTATCTAAAAAACAAATCAAATTTTTACGTGCTAAATGCCACGATTTAAAAGCCGTCATCATGTTAGGGCAAAAAGGCCTGACTGAGGAAGTTTTAAACGAGCTTGATATCGCGCTGCTTCACCATGAGCTGGTTAAAATAAAGCTATCGGTAGATGACCGTGAAGCCCGTAAGCAGATGATTGCTGAAATATGTAATAAAAGCCAGTCGCAAGAAGTACAGTCGATTGGCAAAACCTTGTCGGTTTATCGGGTTAATCCTGATCAGGCGATTATTGAATTGCCTAAAAGATAGTTATAAGTTTTAAGTTAAAAACTTCAAGCCTTCAAGGCTTCAAAATTTGCAACTTACAACTTAAAACTTTTTTCATCATGGCAAAAAGCAAAAGCAGCAAAACCTGGCTCAAAGAACACTTCGACGATGAATATGTTCGTCGTTCGCAACGCGATGGCTATCGCTCCCGCGCCATTTATAAATTCATCGAAATTGACCAGAAAGACCGTCTGGTTAAACCCGGCATGACCATTATTGACCTGGGTGCCGCGCCCGGTGGCTGGTCGGAATATTGCGTCAAAAAACTGGGTAAAAAAGGGTTGATGGTAGCATTGGATATTTTACCGATGGAACCAATTGATGGCGTGACTATCATACAGGGTGATTTTCGCGAAGATACTGTTTTTGAAGAATTAATGGCGGTAATGGCCAGTAGTGGAAAAGATGAGGGCAAAGCAGACCTTGTTATTTCCGATATGGCCCCCAATATAAGCGGGATGGGCAGCGTTGATATGCCCAGAGCATATTATTTATGTGATCTGGCACTGGATCTGGCGCGACAGGTTCTTAAACCCGGCGGTAGTCTGCTGGTAAAACTGTTTCAGGGTGAAGGTTTTGAGGCTTATAATAAAGAACTGAAAACCAGTTTTTCCAAAGTGGTTATGCGCAAGCCTAAAGCCTCTCGTGCACGAAGTCGTGAAGTTTATGCACTGGCGACTGGCTTTCCTGGGCAAGAATACTAGTGCTCCAACAACTATACTTTCGATTGGTTTCGATGTTTAGGTAGGGTGGATAAGCGATAGCGCATCCACCGAGATATTGTGACGAAAGGTGGATGCGTTTCACTTATCCACCCTACGACTGTGAAATCCTGTATCCATCAATGCTATGTTGTGGAGTACTAGTAACAGGCTTTAAATTGCTGTAAATTAGAAGCATATGTTTGTTTGCCATCCAGTGATGACTTCTTTGGGGCAAACGTTATTTTCGGAGTGAGTGTGAACGATCTAGCAAAGAATTTGGTTTTATGGGCTGTTATTGCAGTGGTGCTGCTGTCAGTTTTCAGTAATTTTAGTAAGCAGACGACTAGTACGCAAGCTCTGCCGTATTCATCATATACGCATATGGTGAAATCCGGTCAGATATCACAGGTCACCATAGAAGGCCGTAATATTACAGGTAAAACCAATACAGGCAGTACCTTTAAAACCTTTAGCCCGGAGACTGACAACACCGCAATGATCGGCGACCTGTTAGATCACAACGTTGAGATAAATGCAGCGCCGCCTGAGGGGCAGTCATTATTGATGACTATCTTCATTTCCTGGTTCCCCTTCCTGTTACTTATTGGTATCTGGATATTCTTCATGCGCCAGATGCAGGGTGGTGGCGGTGGTCGCGGTGCCATGTCTTTTGGTAAAAGCAAGGCACGCATGCTGGGTGAAGATGAAATCAAGGTTAATTTTAAAGACGTAGCCGGTGCAGAAGAAGCCAAGGAGGAAGTTGCTGAACTGGTTGATTTCCTCAAAGACCCCACTAAATTCCAGAAGCTGGGCGGCAAGATTCCCAGTGGCGTATTGATGGTAGGTTCACCGGGTACAGGTAAAACACTATTGGCAAGAGCGATTGCTGGTGAAGCAAAAGTGCCGTTTTTCACCATTTCAGGTTCCGATTTTGTTGAAATGTTTGTCGGTGTTGGTGCCTCGCGGGTGCGTGATATGTTCGAGACAGCCAAGAAACATGCTCCCTGTATTATTTTTATTGATGAGATTGATGCCGTCGGTCGTCATCGTGGTGCCGGTTTAGGTGGTGGGCATGATGAGCGTGAGCAAACGTTGAATCAGTTACTGGTTGAAATGGACGGTTTTGAAGGCAATGAAGGCGTTATTGTTATTGCTGCAACTAACCGACCGGACGTGCTTGATCCCGCTTTGTTAAGACCCGGTCGTTTTGACCGTCAGGTAGTTGTGCCATTGCCGGATATTCGTGGTCGTGAGCAAATTCTTAAAGTGCATATTCGTAAAGTGCCGGAAGCAGAAGATGTAAAACTGGCGATTATCGCACGGGGTACACCAGGATTTTCCGGTGCTGATCTGGCCAATCTGGTGAATGAGGCGGCTCTGTGTGCGGCGCGTGAAAACAGCAAAGCCGTTAATATGTCGCACTTTGAACGGGCAAAAGACAAAATTATGATGGGCACAGAACGCCGCTCTATGGTGATGTCTGAGAAGGAGAAAAAACTCACTGCTTATCATGAATCCGGTCATGCCATTGTCGGGCGTTTAGTACCTGAGCATGACCCCGTTTATAAAGTCAGTATCATTCCGCGTGGACGCGCTTTGGGTGTGACCATGTTTTTACCCGAGGAAGACCGTTACAGCCTCACTAAAAAACACCTGGAAAGTCAGATTTCCAGCCTGTTTGGCGGTCGTATTGCAGAAGAGCTGATTTACGGTAGAGACAGCGTCACTACCGGTGCTTCAAACGATATTGAACGGGCAACGGAAATCGCACGTAATATGGTAACCAAGTGGGGTTTGTCGGATCGTCTGGGGCCGTTAACTTATTCGGAAGACGAAGGAGAGATTTTCCTTGGTCGCTCAGTAACCCAGCATAAAAATTTGGGCGATGATACTGCACGTATTATTGACGAGGAAGTGCGTAGTTTGATTGATAAAAACTATCAACGTGCCGAATCCTTATTAAAAGAACACATTGAAGTGCTACACGCTATGACTGACACACTGATGAAATATGAAACCATTGATGCCAATCAGATTGATGCTCTGATGGAAGGTAAAGACGTGCCGCCACCAAAAGACTGGGTTGATGTGGACGATGATGATGTTGGTGTTGATGGTAGTTCGACATCTAAAAAAGAGCCGGGTAAAAAAGAACCCGAGGAAAAAGACCCAGGTAAAAAAAAGCCAGGGAAATCTGATAAAGACGGTACTATTGGTGGACCTGCGGGGGAGCATTGAAGTTTTAAGTATTAAGTTTTAAGTTATAAGTTGTAGGTTGCCTGGTTGACAGTGCTGGCGATAGCGTAACCCAACAAAGCCATGCACACTCAAGCGTTGGGTTACGCTATCGCCAGCACTGTCAACCAGGCAACCTACGAACTGACAGCA
>CAYQXD010000141.1:0-8948 GCA_964421315.1 uncultured Thiotrichaceae bacterium
GGCTGCGCAATCAATGAAAGCCCCAGTATTACCACCAGAGCAAGAATGAGGTGCTCGGCAATCATGTTGTTGCGACCATGCGGATTCTAACTAATTCAATTACTACCAGCTAAGCCCGTACATTTTTGTTATGGAAAGCCATATACTGCCCCGACTTATTGAGAAATTACTGTTGTGCAAAACAAACAGCCTTATTCCTGCCATTCCATTTTGCACGTGTATGTTCAAGCTAACAATTGATATAATAAGCTTCAGTTTTATATAGCTCCACTAATATTATGTCCACTCAAAAAAAAGCCGTTGCCCTTATATCCGGCGGTCTTGACTCCTTACTTGCCGCCAGACTGATGCTCGATCAGGGTATCCATGTCGAAGGCATTAACTTTTACACCGGTTTCTGCGTGGAAGGCCATACCCACGCTATACGCAAAAAAGACAAGGCCAAACCTAAACGCAATAATGCGCTATGGAGTGCCGAGCAGCTCGGCATTAAATTACACATTATCGATATTATTGAAGAATACAAAGATGTATTAATTAACCCGAAACACGGTTATGGCGCGAACATGAACCCCTGTCTGGACTGCAAAATTTTCATGGTAAACAAGGCAAAACAGTGGATGGATGAAAATGGTTTTGATTTTATTATTACCGGTGAAGTCATGGGACAGCGTCCTATGTCACAACGTAAGGATTTGCTACCCGTTGTGGTTCGTGAATCCGGTGCTGATGACCGCCTGCTGAGACCGCTTTGCGCTAAAAACCTCAGTGCAACTTTGCCGGAACGTGAAGGCTGGGTAAATCGTGAACAGCTAAAAGACTTCAGTGGACGCAGCCGCAAGCCTCAGATGGCATTAGCTGCCCAATTTGGTTTTGAGGATTATGCCACACCTGCGGGCGGCTGCTGCTTTCTTACCGACAAAAACTATTCCGATAAGCTGGTTGATTTATGGCAGGCAAGAAATAAAAAAGACTACGAACTTGATGACATTATACTGCTCAAGGTTGGCAGACATTTACGACCTGAGCCGCATTATAAGTTAATCGTTAGTCGTGAAGACGGTGAAAACAAATTTTTACAAGGCTACAAAAAGCAGTTTGCAACCATTGAAATTAAAAGCCACAACGGTCCACTAACACTGGTTGACGGCGAACTCAGCGATGAAGAATTTCTCTTTGCTTCTCGCATTGCTGCCCGCTTTAGCCAGGGCCGCGATGCCGATAATGTTACTGTAAAAGTTACCCGTAAGGATGGAGAAGAACAACTGTTTGACATAACACCAATGCCTGTTTCTGAGATAAAACAGGAATGGTATATTTAAAAATTAAAACATATTTAGTCCGCGAATAACGCAAAAGACGCAAAAAAAACCAGGAAAAAGTTTTTTATTTCGCATTCCCGCGCAGAGCGTGGGAACGAAATAACCCCTTATTTGTTATTTCTTTTTTCGCGTCTTTTGCGTTATTCGCGGACTATTGTTTTTTTATTCAACCTCTAAAATTATGAGCCAATATACATTAGACGCACGTTATTCCTTGTGCCCGATGCCGGTCATTAAAACGCAAGATAAAATAGCCCAATTACAGGCGGGTGATATTCTTGAAGTGACTTGTACCGACCCCGGCGCACTCCATGACATCCCTGCCTGGTGTCGCATTAATGGCCACCTGGTAAAAGAGTCCAGTGAACATGACGATGAAGTTGTCATAGTTATTCAGGTAGTTGGCTGAATAATATGTAGCTTCTCAATAACAAATATTATCTAAAAAATATGAAGTTAGAAAAATAAGACTGTCATCTCAACCATCGATTGGGAGAGATGACAAGGTCAACTTTTACTGCCCTGAAAAATATTATTGAGAAATATGCTTTTGTATTTCTTCAATTTTTCTCACCAGAGGCTGCTGCATATCAATGTAGCGTGGCATTGAATCTATCGCTTCAACTGCCTGCCTCTGTGTTGGGTAATTACCCGACAGCAACACATATTTCACCAGGCCATTATCGTTAACTTGTAAATATGACAATTTATCTTTTAAATAAAAATTATATGTATGTGCAATTTCGTACAGCGCATTCATGTTGTCAACATAAGCTAATTGCACGATAAAATTCTCTGCTGGCAATGTTTTAAGCCACTGTGCGCTGTGAATAATATTGTCATCGCCAATTTGGCTAAATGGTGATGTCTGGCTTAAACGTCCATCAATACTTTGCACCTGATCATTTATTGTTTGCACTTTATAATCAATCTGCGCGACCTGTTTTTTAATTTCTTCCTGCAGGTCAGATTTCGCCAGATCAATCTTACTCTCTAGCGCGGTTAAAGAATCAGCCGCAATGACCGAAAAGGTTTGTTGTGTTTGTTGCAGGTTTGTTAGCTTGCTATCAACCAGAATGCTTTGCTCGGCATGACGGGCATCATTAACACCAAACTGATATTGTTGTGAAAAATAAATAACCGCTGTTAGAGCAAGTAGCAATAAAAATCCGCCGGTAACAATATTAAAGTGTCTTGTTTCACGACCGGTAAGTTTTGCAAGTTTATCCGCAAGTTCTGTTGATATTTTTTGCAGCCCGCCAATAAGTGTACCATGGCTACTGGTTAACTCTTCGAGTGCTGTAGTGCGTTGTTTTAATGTTTCAACACCATCAGACAGCAGGTTTGAATTTGACTCCAGCTGCTCAACAGATGACTTCAGGTGCTCACTTTTCATCATTAATTCTGCAGAAGAGTTTTCCAACGTAGCCGCACGTCTACTAATGGCTTCGTCTATTGATTGCAGCTTCAGGATTTTTGCTTTATTGCTATCAACAGCATTTTCTATGGTACCGGTTTTTTCTTTTGTTTTACTTGAAAGCGATTCAATTTCTGCAACAGTTCTTTTTTCAATCTGCAACATTGTTTCGGTTGTTGACTGTATTTTCTGTCCAAGTAACTCACTACTTAATTTTGATGTTTCGACCAACTGCTTAACGCTTGTAGCAACTTGCTGATTCTTTTGTATAAACTCATGAGATTGTGCAATAGTCGTCAGTTCTAAATTTTTAATACCTGTTGCCGATTGCTCGGCCACGGTGCTTACATCACCATTTATTTTTTGTATATCGGTATCAATTCGAGAAGAAATTTGCAGCAATGACTTATAAGCATTATCAATTTCACCTAAACGTTTATATGTTTCAGCAACCTTGGCGGTTAAATCCGTATCTGTATCACTTAAACGGTCAAGACCTTCTTCAACACTAGCATTAATCGCGCCCAGTTCAGCACGCATATGGGCTAAATCAGCATCCAGCGCAGTAATTTTTGTATTGATGTCCTTGCCAGGTGAAACAGTATTATTTTCGTCAAATTTTAATAATTTAGATTCTTTGCTGCCAGCTGTAGACTCCTGGCTGGACACGATGTCTTTAGGTGTATTCACTGGTAAATTTTCTGTGCTCATTGGATTTCTCGCATTGGTAACCATAATCAGTAGGTATAAAAAAGGCATAAAAAGGTGAACCGGCCTTTTAAGATGCTGTAGACTATAGCATATTAGAAAACACTAATACAAGTATTGCTTATTTATTATTGAATTGCTTTAATAATAGCGAGGACATCAGTTCACAGGTTGCCGTGAGGCACGAAGTCCAAAAGTAGGTATTCGTGTATTTGTTGAGGTTTAATTATTTAGCCAGCGATTTATATAACCCACAACTTCTTCTGGCACGTTTAAATTTAATAAAGGCAGCCCGCCTGTATCAAGCCTTTGGTCAGAAGCAACGGCAATAATACTATTATCTCCAGGAAAAATGAGCTTGTTACCGGCGGCAGCACGATGACATTCAATTTTAGGGAATGGTAGACTTTTAAAACCCTCGACAAGTACCAGATCAATATTTTTCAGATCCAGCTTATTGACCAGTCCAACCAAATCTGATTCAACTGGTTTATCGTGTTCAGTGATCAAAACACAGCGTTTTTCTGATGCAATCAACATCTGATTTGCACCTGCCTTTCTTAACTCATAACTGTCTTTTCCTGGCTTGTCGATTTCAAAATCGTGGTGTGTCTGCTTAATTATTGCAACACGTATGCCCTGCTGTTTCATTAAAGGCAATAGCTTAACTAACAAGGTGGTTTTACCTGTACCTGAATAGGCGGCAAAACCTAACACTGGTTTAGCAAAAACCATTTGTTTGCTGGTTGTCAATTTATTTTTATACTCTGCCATGAAATATCATTCGACCTAAATAACCCGAGAGCAATAAGTAACCGGCAATAAGATTTTCATAATCCTCTCTAATGCCGCGACTTAATATCTTCCATGAAACAAACATCGCCGGCAGTAACAATAAAAGAACCAGCAGTATGGATGAGCCAGGAATTGACCAGGCTGCCAATGCTAACAAATACAACGGCCAGCTAAACAATAAACCGCGCAATATATGTTTAAGCGCTAACAATGAAGTTGCAATGCCACGGTGATAACGTTGTTTTGGTGAATTATACACCACCAGAAATACGCCACGTTCAAAGTCATTTTTTATTTCTGATAAGCGTTTAGAGCTAGCTCCTGTCATTACCCCATACCATCAATCAACAAGAGATTAATGCATCTCTGGCAACACGCCAACCTGTGGCATTTCTGCCAAACCTGTTTCACGTGCATGTTCCTGGAATTTTTTATTACGCCAGAAAAATGCTCCCGGCATGGTTGTTGGAATAACTAGCGCATAAAACAATGCACGTCCGGTTATTGCTGTTAACAAAATAATAATGGCCATACAAAACCACAGAACAATAGTGGCCAGCCCGCCTAAATCAAGTATCATCATAGCAATGCATAACACCATGGCAGATAACAAACCCAGGTTTCTTGCTAAATAGGTGCGACCAAATTTTGTTGTTTGTTCAAAATATGCGGCTGCACCTTCGCCGCTGCCTTTTATCAGGTCATTTTTATGTGCAAACAAACCTGCTGCCTCAATAAACAATCCTACAAAAATAATGCCAGCAATAACAGGCGTGTGTGTCCATGAATCACCCTTGCTTAACTGAATAAAGGCAAACACCAATAACAACAACAGCGGTCCAAGTGATAAAACAGTGCCATAGAAACTGCTAAACACCTGCCAGTGATTCCAGAAAGGCCTGGCAGGTATGCGGTAAATTTTATGCATAAAATAGATCGCGGCTAAACCGGAAAAAACTGCGCCCCAGCCTGTTATTGCGATGAAACTCTGTAATAATGAATCAGGCAACCAGATAAATAATTGTGGTAGGCCGGTTAACAGGGTAAACGCACCGATAAAGTTATAGAACAAGGCGATGCCAGCAACCTCCCGGCTAACCGGTGAATATTGAAGGTTATTAAATGCGCGGTAAAAACGATGCGGCTTACCCAGATGCATGGTTGACAAGACCAGCGCTATGGTTTGGATGCCAATTAAACCAAATAAAAACATTGGCCAGGCAACCGGGTTTTTTTCCGGGGTTAATGTTTCCAGCCCTATCATCGGGCCTAAAAACAATAATATAAAGGCACCAACAACGGCTTGTGAGATTAAGGTAAATATCACTAACGGGTTTTCCCGGGTGCTTAATTTATTTATATTCCATTCAACTTTTGCTGTTTGCCCACTCACTGTTTTTGTCGCAACTTGTGGCTCAAACTCGCCTTTTTCATTCTTCTGATATTGTATTGGCATACTGTCAGTGCGTGACATTTTTTCAGGCAAAACCTTTGTTTGCTGAAAGCGGATATTGGGGTGGGTAATGTCTGTTGATGGAAAACCAGGAATACGTGTCTCCAGGCCATGACGATTTTCCGGTGTGGTTTCCATAATGCCAAAATCCAGTGCACCGGCGAGACAGGCTGAGACACAGGCGGGTTTTAAACCAATTTCCAAACGATCAACACACATATTGCATTTTGATACCTGACCTTTGCTGTGATCAAGTTGCGGTGCATTATAAGGGCAGACCCAGGTGCAGTAACCACAGCCAAAGCAGGTTTCAGGATCCTGTAATACTGCACCGTATTCTGCATATTTAGTATAAGCATTGGTCGGACAGCCTTTTAAACACACCGGATCATCACAGTGGTTACACGCCATGGATATATTTAAACGGGTGTATGCAGGATAACTGCCGCCTTCGACATAACCCACGGCGCGAAACGCCTGATGCGCTGGCAAATCATTTTTTTCGGAACAGGCCGATTCACAGGCATGGCAGGCAATGCAGTTATCGGCGGTGAAATAAAAACCGTGTTGTTTATAACGGTTGGGGTTATCGCTGATATGGCTGTCGCCATTGATATTTAAACTCTGACCACGCAGCGGTGAGTCTTTTGGCACAGTTTCAATGGATGTGCCATAGCGGTTTTTTTCGGGATGCTTAACGTCTCTTAAAAAAGCGTAGGATTGTTCTTTGGGGCGTAAGTACTTAAACATTGTCTTTAAAAACTATGGGTCCGCGAAAAACGCAAAATACGCAAAGGTTAAAAACAGAAAAATCTTTTGCGTGTTTCGCGTTATTTGCGGACTGTTCTTTTGTTTGTATATTCATTGCAAAAATGTTCATTTAAAAAGCTCTGGCTTCAACATTTTCTTTTGCCGCTGCCACCTGGTCGCTTATGGCTTCAATTTTAACCGCGCATTGTTTATAAGCAGGCTGTCTTGAATGTGGGTCGAGCAATCCCAGGGCAATACGGTTAACACACTCGTGAAAATGAAACGGGATAAACACTGCATCCGGTGCAATTCTTTGTGTACATTGCACCATGACTATCGCATCACCACGGATGGATGAAACTTTGACATAACTGCCATGTTCGATGCCCAGCTTTTCTGCTGCCTGCGGATTCATTTCCATAAAAGGCGTGGGTGAGAATTTATTGGCATTACCGACCTTGCCGGTACGGGTACGGGTATGAAAATGTTCGACCACACGACCGGAGTTTAACCAGAACGGGTAGTCTTTATTGGGGCGTTCGTTATCATCAACAAACGGCAAGGCAATTAATTTTGCTTTGCCATCAGGGTACTGGAAAACACCATCGGTGTATAAACGCTTTGAACCTTCGGGTGAGGTTTCTTCATTACAGGGCCATTGCATACCGCGATTTTTTTCAATTTTTTCGTAGCTCATGCCAGAATAATCCAGCATACGGCCTTTGGATAATTGTTTTATTTCTTCAAACACGCCTTCTGCGTTTTCTGGAAACACCATTTTTCTGCCACGCTCAAAACGTTTGGCCATTTCATTAAAGATAGCCAGATCAGTTTTTGAGTCGCCATGCGGTTTAACCACATTACGAATGATATTCACCCGTCGTTCGGTATTGGTGAAACAGCCTTCTTTTTCAGCCCATACCGCAGAGGGTAAAAATACATGGGAATACTGGTTAGTTTCAACATCGGCGTAAGCATCCTGCACCACCAGAAACTCCAGCTTCGCCAATAACTTTCGCATTAAATCGGTATTGGCCATCGAGGTCATCGGATTGGTGGCAATCAACCACATGCCTCTAATTTCACCACTTTCAATCGCGGGAATAATGTCGGTCATGAACATGCCGCGCTTATCCGGGAAAAAATCAGCATCAATGCCCCAGAACTCTGCTATTTCGCTGCGGTCTTTTTCATTTTCCAGTGCGCGGTAACCCGGCAGGCCGGAACACGATGACCACTCACGTGTACCCATAGCATTACACTGGCCTGTAATGGATAGTGATGTACCACCCGGTTTGCCAACATTGCCGGTAATCATGCTCAAATTGTTAATAGCACAAACTCCATCTGAGCCATGTGTGCTTTGGTTAATGCCCATGGTCCAAATGGTCATTGCCGCGCCTGCTTTGGCGTATAGCCGTGCCACTTTGCGAATTATATCGGCATCAATGCCGCAAATTTTTGACGCGCTTTCTGGATCGTATTGTTTTACCAGTGTACTGAAGTCATCATAACCATTGGTATGCGCTTTGATGTAGTCGTGGTCAGCCAGACCTTCTTCTAAAATCACATGTGCCAGCGAATTTAATAACACCAGATCTGTACCCGGTGCGACCGGTAAATGTATATCGGCTTTTTGTGCGAACATGGTGACGCGTGGGTCAACCACGATAATCGGAAAACGTGGGCGACCTTCGCGGTCACATTTTTCCAGCGCTTCCATTACCCGCCAGTAAATAATGGGATGTTGCTCAGGTAGATTAGAGCCGAAGGCTAGTAAACACTCAGTATGATCAAAATCGTCATAACAACCCGGCGGGCCATCAGAACCGAATGAGCGTTTGTAACCGGACACGGCTGATGCCATACACAAGGTTGTGTTGCCATCATAATTATTGGTGCCAACCACACCACGTGCCAGCTTACCCAGGGTATAAAATTCTTCGGTCATGATCTGACCGGTTGAAATTATTGCGAACGAATCACGGCCATATTTTTCCTGAATGCGTTTTATTTCGTCGGCAGTAAAATCGAGCGCCTGCTTCCAGGTCACTTCTTCAAACTCGTCTTTATAACTTTTACGTTTTAATGGTTTGTTGCCACGCCCTGCAGTTTTACGGAACAGCTCATGCTCAAAGATGCCTTTGACGCATAGTTTGCCACGATTAACATCGGCGTCTGCCAGCCCGCGTGAGGCGACTGCTTGACCATCTTCATCTAAACCGACTTCAATGGAGCAGCCTGTTGAACAATAACCACAGGTGGCATATTTCCATTCAACAACGCCTTTATCGGCGATTTTTATCGGGTTCTTGTGTTTACGTCCAAATAACATGGTTTTCTCACCAGTAGTGGCACATGGATGTGCTGTTTACGAACCTAAGGATGGTCAAAAGCGAAAATGTGACAGATATGGAATGGCTGGTTTCGACACATAGCGGACATTGACAAAGCTGAAAAACATTTAGTCCGCGAAGAACGCAAAAGACGCGAAAAAAGCAAA
>CAYQXD010000142.1:0-1890 GCA_964421315.1 uncultured Thiotrichaceae bacterium
AAATTGTCAGAATTGACAGAATTAGTGTGTAGTGCTTTTGCGGAAGTCAGGAAAATCTACGTTCTTTTAATATGACACAACACAGCTTGTAAACTGGGGTGAGGGGGGGTGAAATCGGTCAATAACGGACGCATAAAGAAAAACAATTTTGTCCACAGATGAACGCAAATGAACGCAAATAAAAATATTATTGTGTAGATAGCAGGGTGGATAAGCAAAGCGCATCCACCATATACAGCCGCATGCAATGGTGGATGCGCTTTGCTTATCCACCCTACGATACTAAGATGACTCAAATTAATATATTTTGTTTTTATTTGCGTTCATCTGTGGACAATAAGCTTTTTCTTTTAGCGTCTGCTAAGTGTCGCTTATGCACTGTCAGATAAACCCGTAGGTTGATGGTGTGAGGTACGAGTCCCAACGGTTTGTGTGTGGCGGTTTGTTGGGGTTCGTGCCTCACTCCAACCTACGGGTTGCCAGATAAGAAAGGCTTCTAATAATAAATAACCTGCACAGCTATAACATCACGGTAATTTTGGCTCCCCCAAGCTGACTTTTATTTATGCTTAAACCACCGTGATATGCGGTAACGATGTTCTGCACAATGGAAAGTCCGATGCCGTGACCGGCGGTGGTTTGGTCAGCTCGTTTGCCACGTTTGAGCAGTTCATCAACGTCATCCTGTGCCATGCCTGGGCCATCATCGCTAACGCTTATCAATAGTTTATTATCTGTTTGCTTTGCTTTGATTTCGATATTTTGCTTTGCCCATTTGAATGCGTTGTCCAGAAGGTTGCCGAGCAGTTCCATCAAGTCACCTTCATCACCTTTGAATACCAGTGTTTTTTCAATCTCAACATTGACCTTAATCTGTTTGTCACGGTAAACCTTGTGTAAGGAGTCAAGCAACCGACGGGTGACTGAATCAATCTTAACCGACTTGCCGATACTGACAGACCCCGCAGTTGCTGCTCGTTGCAGTTGATATTCGACGATTGAATTCATCCTGGTAATTTGTTCTAACAGGGTGTGGTTCTGCCTGTTGCTGTTTAAACTGGTTTGCAAAACAGCGAGCGGTGTTTTCAAGCTGTGTGCAAGATCGCCCAGGGCATTACGGTAACGTGTTTTTTGATCACGTTCCTGTTGCAATAAAACATTGATATTGCTGGTGAGTCGTTCAATCTCCTGCGGATAGTGTTGCTCTATCTTTTCCTGCTCGCCAGTTTCGATACGATTAAGTTCTGTGCCGACTTTGCGTAATGGTGACAAACCCCATCGTAGAATTAACGTTTGGCTGAAGAGCAATAACACTGCCATGGCGACCAGCCAGCCCCATAATGTTTTGCGGTACCGGGTGATTTGTTTGTTAAACGATTTTAAATCAGTAGTTATATTAAATGTCAGCGCGATACTATTGTCATTGTTCGCCCAGTCCACACCATAAGCAAAGCGGTAATAAGCATTGTTGTCGGTGTTTATTTTATTGAATTGTTGCTCACCACTGGTTAATGAGATGGCTTGCGGCGGTTTTGCACCTAATGTGGAGGATGATTGCCATAATATTTGCTCTGTTTTGTTAGTGATGCTGGCATAGATGCCTGAGCTGGGCAGGCCCAGTAGTGCATCGAGCTCATTTGAAGGCATGGTTACGGCATTGTTTTCTACTTCAGCGGCCGCCATTAATGCATACAACTGGCTGGTTAAGGTATCGCGTAATGCGCTTTCGCTGCTATTAATAAAGGCGCGTTCCAGTGCCAGTGCGGTTAAGCTGATAAATACCGCCAGTACCAGTGTGGCACTGAGAATGATTCGGCGATTAAGTGACATTAGGAGGCCTTTGCACGAGTAGTGCCACATGGATGTGGCGGTTACGAACCAAAGGATGGA
>CAYQXD010000142.1:1912-8804 GCA_964421315.1 uncultured Thiotrichaceae bacterium
TCGACCAGAGGGAGAGATCTTAAACCGCAGAAGAACAAGATCTCTCCCTCTGGTCGAGATGACATGAACAGAAAAAATGCTTCGCGCAATGCTCTCATTAGATTTGTCTGTTATTTGTTATCGTTAGCCGTGTCTGCATCACAAAGGGTAAAACGATAACCACGATTGCGCAGGGTTTCGATGGGTTTGAGTGAGCCATCGGGGTCGAGTTTTTTGCGTAAGCGTCCGATTAAAACCTCAATCACGTTGCTGTCACGGTCATCGTCGTGCGGATAAAGATAATCGGCGAGACGGGATTTTGATACCGCTTCACTGGAATGGCGCATCAGGTATTCAATCAATCGATATTCAAATGCAGTGACATCAAGCACTTTGTTGTTTAGTAGTAATTGTTGTGTGCTCAGGTTTAGGGTAACGCAGCCGCATTGATGTTTTGTTGTGGCAGAACCAGTGGCACGGCGAAGCAGGGCGTTAATGCGTGCCAGCAGTTCTTCCATGTGGAAAGGTTTTACCAGGTAATCATCCGCACCAGCTTCCAGACCCTCGACTTTTTCCTGCCAGCGGTTACGTGCGGTTAGAATAAGTATGGGCAGGGTGCTGCCATCTTCGCGTAATTTTTTAATGATCTCAATGCCACTGATGCCGGGCAGGCCGATGTCTATGATGGCGGCATCAAGTGGATATTCAGTGGCAAAAAAATAACCTTCATTGCCATCGCTGCTGGTGTCAACGATGTGGTTTTCAGATTCAAGGCCTGCTTTGATTTGTGCCTGTAAATTTAACTCATCTTCAATGACTAAAATACGCATGATTATTGATGCTATTTGGAGCCAGGTTTGATCTTTCCGCTTTTGGCATCAATGCGAATGACCTGTACCTTACCGCTGTCACTTATAATTTTTACCTTGTAATCATTGGCTTTTTTCTTAACCGCAAGTACGCGTCCAGGGTGCCTTTGTGTCGCAATACTCACCGCTTCTTGTTTGCTGATGCCTTCAGGCGCTGCATACACTGGTGTATTGTGTAATAACATCGAAATAAAAAACAGAGAGAAAAAAATCGTTTTCATGAAAGGCACCACAATTGTTTAACAATTGAAGCTTACACTGAAGTGCTTTCGTTAACCACATCTCGTTGGCTAATGTGCATTAGCCAACGAGATGTGAGGAAACTAATCCCGGAAGATAATATCAAAGTTGTTTGTGTGCAGACCAATCATAAATCGTAGATGATTCAGACCATAGGAATCATCGTTATAATGGTGGTTATTCACAATGTAGCGACTATGCTGGTGACCTCTGTAATTGTCATGATGACGATGGTTGTGGTGACCATACGCTTTATTGTGCTGATGTTTTACACTGTGCCGATTATGGCCTTTATGCTTTTTGTTATGTGATTTGTAATGCTGTTTGTGGCTACGTTTATGCACCTTGCCGTGTGATTGGTGGGCTTTATTAGAATAGCCACTAGAATAGTGTTTTTTATAATTGTCATGTTTATCCTGACCGGCCATTGTCATGGCTGGTGAGAATGCCAGGGCAGCCGCGATCATGGTTATTAATGGCAAGCGTTTTAGTGTTTTGTTGATCATTATTAATCTCCAGATAGTCTTAACAAAATCGGGCCATGACTACATGGAGCCCGATGTCTGTAATTTAGCGCTAACTGGATGAATGGAAGCTGAATGGGAAAATGCTGCAATAAAAAATTACAGTAGTAAATCCTGCTCTATTGGGTGGTAGATGCTGGCTGCATCAATAAGTGAGTTGGCGGTAAGTGCCGGTACGCCATAAACTTCGGTTGTAATGGCATAATCCATGGTGATTTTTTTTAAAAGCAGATCAAAATCGCCATCACCTGAAAGCAAAATAACGATATCAACCTGTTTTGCAACTTGCATAACATCAATGGTAATGCCCACGTCCCAGTCGCCTTTGGCAGAACCATCGCTACGTTGTATATAAGGTTTGAGTTTTACTGTGAACCCGATGTGTTTGAGAGCATCCTGAAATTTTTGTTGTTTGTCATCACCACCACGATGAATGGCATAGGCATTGGCAATAACAATGTCGCCCTGTGTGTTTATGCGTTTCCAGAATTCGCGGTAATTAAACTGACGGCCATAGGTGTCACGTGTAGTGTAATAAATGTTTTGTACGTCAACAAAAATGGCGATTTTTTTCATGATAAAAAATGTTCAACACAGAGGCGAAGAGTTTACAGAGATTTATTTATTGGCTTTTTCTTTGTGCCTCTGTGGTTAAATTTTTAACAGTTATTAAGATGCTTTACGTTTTCCCTGTTCCATAATCTGACTGTTCAGGTAATCTTCATAAGTGCCACGGAAATCAACCAGTCCTTTTGGTGTCATTTCAATGATGCGGGTGGCCAGGGAAGATACGAATTCGCGGTCATGGCTGACAAAGAATAATGTGCCGGGAAAATTCTCCAGTGCCAGGTTGAGCGACTCAATGGATTCCATATCAAGGTGATTGGTGGGTTCATCCATTAGCAAAATGTTGTTGCGTTCCAGCATTAATTTACCGAACAACATGCGGCCCTGTTCGCCCCCTGAGATGACGCTGACTTTTTTGTTGATGTCGTCAGATGAAAACAATAAACGCCCTAAAGTACCGCGTATTGACTGTTCGTCATCGTTTTCCTTGCCCCAGTAGCTCATCCAGTCGTAAAGTGATTTATCTTCTTCAAAGTCGGCAGCGTGATCCTGCGCGTAATAACCCAACTGGGAATTTTCAGACCATTTCACTGTGCCTGCTGATGCTTCCAGGTTGCCGTACAAACATCTTAAAAGCGATGTTTTACCGATTCCGTTAGGACCAATGATGGCAATGCGTTCACCCACTTCTACCATCAGGTCAAGATTGGTGAACAGGCTGCGTTTTTCAATAGAGTTGTCATCAAAACTCTTTGCCAGACCTTCGACTTCCAGTGCCAGGCGGTGCAGTTTTTTATCTTCTTCAAAATAGATGTAAGGGTTTTTTCGGCTTGACGGTTTGACTTCGGCCAGTTGAATTTTATCTATCTGTTTTGCGCGTGAGGTTGCCTGTTTGGATTTTGAAGCATTGGCAGAAAAGCGGCTGACAAAGGCTTTGAGTTCAGCTATTTGGGCTTTTTTCCTGGCATTTTCAGATTGAAGGCGTTCTGTCACCTGGGTTGAAGCGATCATGTATTCGTCATAAGACCCCGGATAGATACGAATTTCACCGTAGTCTAAATCGGCCATGTGGGTGCAGACACTGTTCAGGAAATGACGGTCATGCGAGATGATTATCATGGTGCATTTGCGTTCATTTAATATGTCTTCTAACCAGCGAATGGTGTTGATGTCGAGGTTGTTGGTCGGTTCGTCAAGCAACATAATGTCGGGTTCTGAAAATAAAGCCTGTGCCAACAGGACGCGTAATTTCCAGCCGGGTGCGACGTTGCTCATCGGGCCGTAGTGTTGTTCAGATGGTATGCCCAGTCCAAGCAGTAATTCTCCTGCACGTGCTTCGGCAGAATAGCCATCCATCTCGGCAAATTCTGCTTCCAGGTCACCTGCACGTATGCCATCGGCTTCCGTCATTTCCGGATTAGCGTAAATCGCATCTTTTTCTGATTTAATCGCCCATAGCTCTTCATGACCCATGATGACAGTATCAATGACATTAAACTTTTCGTAGGCAAACTGATCCTGTTTTAATTTACCGACACGCTCATCAGGGGCTTTTGAAATATTGCCGGCTGTGGCTTCCAGATCGTTACCCAGGATTTTCATAAAGGTTGATTTGCCACAGCCATTGGCACCGATTAAACCGTAACGATTGCCATCGCCGAATTTAACTGAGACGTTTTCAAAGAGTGGCTTAGCGCCAAATTGCATGGTGATGTTTGCGGTTGCTAGCATTGTTTTGTTCCGGGTGTAGAAAGTTTTAGGTTATAAGTTGTATGTTGTAAGTTTTCAGGCGGCGTTTTTTGTGCGGTTCTGATTGTTCCTGTTGGTTGTACGTTTTTTCCAGGGTGAAGCCGCTTTTGTATTATTTGTGTTACCGTTAGCCGCTTTTTTGCGGGCATATTTTCCGGGGCTGGGTGATTTCCCAGATGGCTTATTTCTGGCCGAACGCGCTGAGTTTCTTCGGCTAGATTTTTGCTGCTGACCACGGCCATTTTGTCTGCCGTTAGTTAGGGGCTGCGCTTTAATGGAAGGATCGGGTTCATAACCTTCAATCACTTCTTTGGGAATGTCGCGTTTTATTAGTTTTTCAATATCTTTAAGCAGCTTTAGCTCATCAACACACACCAGTGACATGGCTTCGCCTTCATTACCTGCGCGACCGGTGCGACCGATACGGTGAACATAATCTTCGGCAACATTAGGTAGTTCAAAATTTACTACATGGGGTAACTGGTCGATATCGATACCGCGTGCGGCAATATCAGTAGCAACCAGTACCCGTACCTTACCGGCTTTAAAGTCGGCTAATGCTCGCGTACGAGCGCCCTGACTTTTGTTGCCATGAATAGCTGCAGCAGTGATGCCATCTTTATTTAACTGTTCAGCAAGACGGTTGGCACCGTGTTTGGTGCGATTGAATACCAGCACCTGTTGCCAGTTGTTGGAGCCAATCAGGAAAGAAAGCAGTTCGCGTTTACGGTTTTTATCGACTGGATGAATAACCTGGGTAACGGTTTCTGTTGTCGCGTTTTGTCTGGCGACTTCAATTAATGCGGGTGATTTAAGCAGGCTGTTTGCCAGTTTTTTTATATCATCAGAAAAAGTTGCTGAAAATAATAAGGTCTGTTTGTTTTTAGGCACCAGAGCCAGTACTTTTTTAATGTCATGGATAAAACCCATGTCTAACATGCGGTCGGCTTCGTCCAGTACCAGGATATCAATATTTGAAAGATTGACCGAGCGTTGGCTGACATGGTCGAGCAATCGCCCCGGTGTTGCCACCAGTACATCAACGCCTTTAATCAGTTTCATTTTTTGCGGGTTGATGCTGACCCCGCCAAAAACCACGGTAGAACGAAGCGGTAAATAACGCCCATATTCGCGTACGCTGTCTGCAACTTGTGCCGCCAGTTCGCGGGTTGGGGTTAATACTAATGCGCGAAGCGGGCGACGACCTTTTCGTGGCTTATCTGTTTCCATTAAGCGCTGTAATAATGGCAAGGTGAAACCAGCGGTTTTGCCTGTGCCTGTCTGCGCGCCACCCATAAGATCGCGACCTTCAAGGATAACGGGGATTGCCTGTTTCTGGATGGGGGTAGGGGCGCTATAGCCTTTTTCAGACACAGCACGGTGTAATTCAGCCAAAAGGCCAAGGGATTCAAATGACATCTGTTATTTTCTCTATAGAATCGGCGCCACCCAAACTATCATTTGGGTCGGTCCAGGCGGGAACTTTAACTGTTCCGGGGTAAATCGTAAGGGATTACCGTATTAAAACAGGTGCAGACCGAGGTGCACCAAAGTGAGTGCGTATTTTACCTGATAACTGCTATGATATATAGTGTGTTTAAGAGTATTATGATGTTTTAATAATAACTGGTGCATTTATGATGTGAATCTAGGCAAGATATTCTTCTTGCCATTGTAAAAACAATGAATGGGCATGGTGTGTAAAGCTTTCTTTGTCACTGAAGTTGTCAGGTAATATGGCATCATGCACATAATAATTGACAAGATTATTATTGCTTTTAAATATTTGCCAAAGTTTTTTCACTAAAGATTCACCTTTCCATTCAAAAGTTTTTTGATCTATATAGTGTAAAAATACCGGAAGAACCGGTACGCCGGTTTGCAGTGAGATGTCAAATGCTCCGGTTTGAAATTCTTCATATATACGTGATCCCTTGCAGCCGCCTTCGGGAAAGATGACAATGTTTTTTCCTGCTCTAACGGCATCAATCAATTCCTGTTTTGCTGCATGTCTGGAGTCGGCACTGCCGCGTTTCACATAAATGGTTCCTGCATAATCACTGATACGGCCTAATACAATCCAGTCACGCACACCGGCTTTTGCCAATGGGTAGATATCAAACAATGCAGGTACACCAAAGTCTTCTAATGCAGAAGGGTGGTTGGCAACAAGAATGTATTGATTTGGTAACGGGTGGTTATTTTTGTGGATAAGTTTTAAGTTTACGTCTAATGCGCGTATAACTATTTTGCACCAGAAGCGTGACAGGGTGTGATAATAGCGTTTGGAGAAAGCTCGCGGCAAATGTGACAGGGCATAGAGTATGAAGCTCAGCGCCATAAGAAAAAGCCATGTCACGGGTAAGGCAACGATGTTTTTTATGAATTTAAGCAGTCGTTGCATGACGAGCACCAGATTTTACGATATTTCCTCAACAGGTTCTCTGCTCATTCTTCGCCCTTCATTTATTCTTCTATTGTGAGGTACGTTTTCACCGAGATGATTGATTAAAGGAAAGTTTACATCCCTAATTTTACGCCAGTCATCACCACGTGGTATTAATTTTGTATTTTCCTGCTGGATGGATTGACTGTCTTTCATGTCTTTTTGCAGATGTAATAGGCGCTCCATTTTTGCCAGATCTTTTTTGCTTAAAGCCATTGCTGCTTCTACCCAGATATCAACAATGTCATACATTTTCTGTTTTTCTATTGGGTGAACAATCTGCCGGATTCTTTTTATTGAGCGAATGGTATTGTGTGACTGGTTATGACTATTTAGATATTTCACTGTTGTATCCACCCCGTTGCCATCTTCTGCTAATACATCAATCACACCCATATCATAAAGCTCTTCACCACTGTATGTTCTGCCGCTTAAAATGATGCGTTCAGCCAGTGCTGAACCGATTCGACGCTCAAGCAGGTTGTATGCACCCATGCCAGGAAACAGGTTGAACAATA
>CAYQXD010000143.1:0-8799 GCA_964421315.1 uncultured Thiotrichaceae bacterium
TATGAAAAGATGTTCTCCTATTATTTTTGTTTTTATATGAATGCCATTGCGCAGGGTGTGGGAACGATAAAAAAGGCTCACAGTGTGAGCCTTTTTTTGAAAACAACACTCAAAATGGAATGTCATCATCAAAACCATCATCAACGACTGCTGCTGCAGGTTGTGCAGCAGCGGGTCGTGCAGCAGCTGGTTGCGGTGCAGACTGTGCAGGTGCATAACCACCTGAATCACCACCACTACGTCCATCCAGCATCTGCATCACGCCATTAAAGCCCTGCACCACGACTTCTGTGGTATATCGATCCTGACCATCCTGGCCTTGCCATTTTCGAGTTTGCAATTTACCTTCAACGTAGACTTTAGAACCTTTTTTCAGGTACTGGCCAACAACTTCCGCCAGTTTGCCGAAGAAGACAACACGGTGCCATTCGGTTTTTTCTTTTTTCTCGCCGGAACTTTTGTCGATCCATGATTCTGAGGTTGCCAGTGTTATGTTCGCCACTGCATCACCACTTGGCATGTATTTAACTTCAGGGTCCTTGCCTAAATTACCAATTAAAATTACTTTGTTTATGCCACTTTGAGCCATAGTTCTCCGTCCCCACTTTCTATAGTATTTTCAATTTAGTTTAACCGCTAACGATAACAATTTTTCCTCATCAAGGATACGTTTTTTCACTTTTAAATAAGCCACCTGCCCTGAGTCATTTTCGTCATCAATCAATGTCGCTTCCACTACGCCTTCAACCATTAACAGTTGTTCAACGCTGACATTTTTTACCTTGAGCAGATAAGTGCTTAAATATCCTGGTTTTTTCATGGTTAACGCCAGCAAAAACCAAAACACCAGAACAACCAACACAGTGAGATACACACCCTGAACACCCCAGTGATGATGCGCGTACCCACCTATTGACCCGCCAGCAAAAGCACCAAAAAACTGGCTACTGGAATACATCCCCATGGCCGTACCTTTTTTGGTAGCAGGTGCGGTTTTTGAGATCAATGAAGGCAGCGATGCTTCCAGCAGATTAAAACCGGCAAAAAAGATCACCAGTGCCAGTATGATTTGCCACAATGCCTGACCATTAAGAAAGATCAATGTGGCAACAATGAGGCTGATAATTGCTCCATTAAACACCAGTTTCATTGCCTGCTTGCGTTCGGCTACAATGATAAATGGCACCATGATAAGCAGGGACACAATAAATACCGGTAGATAAATTTGCCAGTGATCATCAGCGGCAACACCCAGGGTATGTTTCAACTCAAGTGGCAGCACTAAAAACACGCACATCAAAACAAAATGCAGGCTAAGAATACCAATATCCAGTCGTAATAACTGTGAATTTTTTAACACCGACAGCAGTGACTGCGTTTCTACTTCAGCATCTCGGTGGAAATGACTGTGTACGGGATCAGGCACAAAAAAAGTCAGGATTGCAATGCCTACCAGTGCTAATACTGCGGTACTGTAAAAGATGCCACTTATCCCTATCCAGTCATTGACCAGTGGCCCTAACACCATGGAGATGGCAAATGAAATACCGATGCTGACACCGATGAGTGCCATCATTTTTGTGCGATGCTCTTCGCGTGACAGATCCGCAGCCAGTGCCATTAAAGCGGCAGCAATGGCTCCCGCGCCCTGTATCGCACGACCAAAGATGATGCCTTCTATGCTACTCGCATTGCCAGCAATCACTGAACCGGCAGCAAAAATAAGCAGACCAACCAGTATCACCGGTTTGCGCCCGATACGATCAGACAACATGCCAAAGGGTATTTGTAAGATCGCCTGTGTTAAGCCATAAATGCCCAGTGCCAGCCCCATTAAAAAGGGTGTTGCCTCTAATTCATCTGCATAAAGCGCAAATACCGGCAGAATCATAAACAGACCCAGCATACGAAAGGCGTAGATCATTGCCAGCGAAAACGCAGCGTGGCGTTCCTGTGATGCTAGATTACTAGAGATTTGATTGCCTGGTACTTGATGATTCATAAATTGAGAATTGTAACTACTTAGGCGGATAGTCTGTAGTTGTTCAGGGGTAGCAAGCACTAACCTAAGTAGTTAGTTTGCAGATGTTTAAGAATACAACCCCTAACAGACTACAGACTAAACAACTATTTACTTGCCGAAAAAACTAAAAGCAGGCATTCTATCAGATTGCTTACAACGTAAGAACATATTATGGATACCATCCAGATTCGCGGGGCGCGCACCCATAATCTTAAAAACATTGACTTAGATATTCCACGCGACAAATTAATTGTCATTACCGGTCTGTCTGGTTCCGGCAAATCGTCGCTGGCTTTTGATACCATCTTTGCTGAAGGCCAGCGGCGTTATGTGCAATCGCTGTCAACATACGCGCGCCAATTTCTGTCGATGATGGAAAAACCGGATGTGGACACCATTGAAGGCCTGTCACCGGCAATTTCTATTGAACAGAAAACGACCTCGCATAATCCACGTTCTACCGTTGGCACCATTACCGAGATTTATGATTACCTGCGTTTGCTGTTTGCCCGCGCTGGCACGCCACGCTGCCCGCAGCATGGTAGTGAATTACAGGCACAGACTATCAGCCAGATGGTTGATCAGGTGCTGGCCTTACCCGAGGGCAGTAAATTAATGCTGTTAGCACCCGTGATTCGTGACCGTAAAGGTGAGCACCTGAATTTATTTAGCGACTTTAAACAACAGGGTTTTATCCGGGTTCGTGTTGATGGCTCTGTGTTTGAGCTTGATGACGTACCTGCACTGGATGCCAAAAAGAAACATAGCATTGAAGTCGTGGTTGACCGTTTTAAAGTGAGAGAAGACATCAAAACCCGGCTGGCAGAATCTTTTGAAACGGCGTTATTACTGGCAAATGATGTCGCCACCATCGCCTGGATGGATGCGGACGCAGATGAAGATGAGCTGATTTTCTCCGCAAAATTTTCCTGCCCGCAATGTGGTTATAACTTGCAGGAACTGGAGCCACGTTTGTTTTCGTTTAACAATCCGGCTGGCGCCTGCAGCGAATGTGAGGGTCTGGGTCATAGCAGCTTCTTTGATCCGGAACGTGTGGTCAGTACGCATTTAAGCCTTGCAGGTGGCGCAGTTCGCGGTTGGGATCGCCGCAATGCTTATTACTTCAGTATCATTCAATCTTTAGCAAAACATTATGCTTTTGATGTTGATATCCCTTTTAAAGAATTAAGCAATGACATCCAGCAGATATTATTGTACGGCAGCGCGAAGGAAAAAATTGTTTTCAACTACCCGGGGCACGCAGGCCGTCGCGGCAAGCAACGCACACATGCTTTTGAAGGCGTATTACACACCATGGAACGACGTTACCGTGAAACCGAATCGAATCTGGTACGTGAAGAACTGGCAAAATTTCTTTCTGTACAGCCCTGCCCTGAGTGCCGTGGTACACGTTTGAATGAAGCGGCACGACATGTTTTTATTCAGGGAAAAGCGCTGGCCGAATTAACTGCAATGCCGATACAACATGCCTTTGAATTTTTTGACTCTCTGCAGTTAAGCGGTTTTCGTGGTGAAATTGCCGAAAAAATTAATCGCGAGATTTCTTCACGATTAAAATTTCTGGTGAATGTGGGACTGGATTACCTCACTCTGGATCGCGGCTCAGACACGCTATCGGGAGGTGAAGCACAACGTATTCGCCTGGCCAGCCAAATTGGTGCCGGGCTGGTCGGAGTCATGTATATTCTGGATGAACCCTCCATCGGTTTACACCAGCGCGACAACGACCGCCTGATTAAAACCCTGAATCATCTGCGTGATATAGGCAATACGGTGATTGTAGTGGAGCATGATGAAGAGGCCATTTTATGTGCTGATCACGTCATTGACATTGGCCCGGGAGCTGGTGTGCATGGCGGTGAAATAATCGCTTCAGGCACGCCGCAGGAAATCATGGAAAATGCTAAATCACTCACCGGGCAATATCTCGCTGGTATCAAAAAAATTGAGATTCCTAAAAACCGTACACAACCAGGTGACGATGTTTTTTGCATTAAAGGTGCCAGCGGTAATAATTTACAGAATGTTGATGTTGATATTCCGGTGGGTTTATTCACCTGCATTACTGGTGTTTCCGGCTCCGGCAAATCAACACTGATCAACGATACGCTTTATCCCATTCTTGCCAGAGCTATAAATAAGAACAACTCAATGACTGCAGCGCCGCATTTGTCTTTTGCCGGCATCGAACATTTCGATAAAGTGGTTGATATTGACCAGTCACCTATCGGTCGCACACCCCGTTCTAACCCGGCAACCTATACCGGGCTGTTTACCCCGATACGTGAACTGTTTTCCGCAACTCAGGAATCACGTTCTCGCGGCTACAAACCCGGGCGGTTTAGTTTTAATGTGAAAGGCGGCCGCTGTGAAGCCTGTCAGGGCGACGGTGTCATTAAAGTCGAAATGCATTTTCTACCGGATATTTATGTGGACTGTGATGTTTGCAAAACCCAGCGTTATAATCGAGAAACACTGGAAATAAAATACAAAGGTAAAAACATACATCAAGTACTAGCCATGACCATTGAAGATGCACTGACTTTCTTCAATGCCATTCCGGTTCTGAAACGAAAACTACAAACCTTAATGGATGTTGGACTGGGTTACCTTACCCTGGGACAACGTGCCACCACCCTCTCTGGCGGCGAGGCACAGCGGATTAAATTATCCAAAGAACTATCCAAACGTGACACTGGTAAAACCGCCTACATTCTTGACGAACCCACCACTGGTTTGCATTTTTATGACGTACAGCAATTACTCGATGTGCTCATTCGTTTACGTGACCATGGTAATACGGTCATCGTTATCGAACACAATCTCGACATCATAAAAATGGCTGACTGGATTATTGATTTGGGGCCTGAAGGCGGTTACAAAGGCGGCCAGATTATTGCTACCGGCACACCAGAAGACGTGGCGCAGATGCCTGACTCGTTTACCGGCAAATATATTAAGCGTATGCTAGATAACAACGTGACTAGAAAAACAGGATAAATTGTATTACTAATGATGATTAAATGTCCTTTATCGGTCATTAGCGGACGTTAAAAATCAAAAGCATTAGTCCGCGAAGAACGCAAAAGACGCGAAAAAAGCAAAAATAACAAAAGGTTTGTAAAGTAGGATATTGCTTAGCTATACCCAGCACTTTGATTTAAACTGTCTACAACGCCATTGCCCTTAAAAAAACAAAAAAAATTCCTTTGTTTTTTTCGCGTCTTTTGCGTTCTTCGCGGACGAATTCTTTTCGGCTTTTCCAACGTCCGCTATGTGTCGTTAACAGACCATGGCAGACAGCGCGGGATTATCATAGACGAAAAAAAACCAGCCTTTACGCTGGTTCTTTTCTAACTGAATAATGTGAATTACTCAGCGTCTTCCGCAATTGCTTCTACAGGGCGATCAACTAACTCGATGTAAGCCATTGGTGCAGAGTCACCTGAGCGAAAACCACATTTTAGAATGCGGGTATAACCGCCGGGACGATCTTTATAACGCGGCGCTAATTCATTAAACAGTTTGCCAACCATTTCCTTATCTCGTAATTTTGAAAAAGCTGAACGGCGGTTCGCAACTGAATCGCTCTTGGCCAGGGTAATTAATGGCTCTGCAACACGTCGTAACTCTTTTGCTTTTGGCAACGTTGTTTTAATAATTTCATGATCGAATAGTGAGTTAGCCATATTGCTAAACATCGCTTTGCGGTGACTGCTATTTCGATTTAGTTTGCGGCCAGATTTATTGTGACGCATGATTGTTAACCTTTATCTGTATTTTTGTAGTAACTACTCAGCTAACCCCAGGAAAACCGTCATCTCTGCATTAAAAAATGTTTATTCACACTTGTGAACTCACATTTTTCGCCTTGATCTGACGCTCTTCCTGGGGCAATCTGAGCAGTTACCTTCTGTTTCAACTACATGCTGTGTAGTTATTTTTTGTATTGTATAAACAATACAAGTGCCACTCACATGGCTGTGTTAAATTTTCTGTTTTGTTCGCTTTATTATACTAAAGCGGTGGCGGCAGCTTCTTCTTTCTCACGAATTGAAGCCGGTGGCCAATTTTCTAACTGAATCCCCAGTGACAATCCATGTGATGCAAGAACGTCTTTAATTTCAGTTAATGATTTTTTACCCAGGTTAGGTGTTCTTAACAATTCAACTTCAGTACGTTGAATCAGATCACCAATGTAATATATGTTTTCTGCTTTCAAACAGTTTGCAGAACGGACTGTTAATTCAAGTTCATCAACAGGCCGTAATAAAATAGGATCAATATCAGCTTCTTCGTCTTCTGCAACGACATCTTCTATGCTTTGCAGGTTAACAAAGGATGAAAGCTGAGCCTGCAAGATTGTGGCGGCTGTACGAATAGCTTCTTCCGGATCAACGGTGCCATTAGTCTGTAAATCTATAATTAATTTATCCAGATTTGTACTTTGTGCTACACGTGCATTTTCAACATTGTATGAAACACGACGAATAGGGCTAAATGATGCATCTAGTTGCAATGTTCCAATGCTCGCTGTTTCGGCATCAATGTTGCGTGCATTCGAAGGCTGATAACCTCTTCCTTTAACTACTTTAAGTGTGATGTTTAATTTACCATCGCTGTTTACATTAGCTATTACATGGTCAGGGTTAACGATTTCAATATCATGACCTGTTTCAATATCGCCAGCAGTAACAACTCCGGCACCTGTTTTCGCTATAGTGATGGTCTGTTCATCATTTGTGTGCATAATTAAAGCCACACCTTTAAGGTTCAGCAGAATCTCAAGCACATCTTCCTGTACACCTTCGATGGTGCTGTACTCATGTACCACACCTTCGATTTGCACTTCAACAATGGCGCTGCCTTCTATTGAAGATAATAAAATCCTACGTAAGGCATTACCTAGTGTATGACCAAAACCACGTTCAAGTGGTTCCAACGAAACTTTTGCATGAGTATCGCTGTAAGACTGTACATTAATCGTACGAGGGGTAAGAAGTTCATCTGTCGCTGACATGTAATAGTTGCTCCACTACTTAGAATAAAGTTCGACAATTAACTGTTCGTTGATGTCTGCTGATAAATCAGCACGCTCAGGAATGTTTTTATACACAGCTTCAAGTTTTGAATCATCAAGAGAAATCCACTCTACAATTCCATTTGCTTTTGCCATATTCATTGCATCGGCGATACGTGTTTGTTTTTTTGCTTTTTCACGAATAGTAATAACGTCGTTTGCTTTTACCTGATAAGAAGGAATGTTAACAACGATATTATTAACCATAATTGACTTATGATTGACCATTTGTCTTGCTTCGGCACGTGTAGAACCAAAACCTGAACGATACACTACGTTATCAAGGCGACGTTCTAGTAGCTGTAACAGGTTTTCACCGGTAGAACCTTTAAGACGAGCAGCTTCTTTGTAGTAATTGCGGAATTGTTTTTCAAGTACGCCATAAATTCGACGGACTTTTTGTTTTTCACGTAACTGTAGCGCGTAATCGGAAAGTCGAGTACGACGTGCGCCATGCTGACCTGGAACCTGGTCAAGTTTACATTTACTATCAAGTGGTCGTAAGGCAGACTTAAGCTCTAAATCTACACCTTCACGGCGACTGAGTTTACATTTTGGTCCTGTATATTTAGCCATAGGTTTTTCTCAGATCTTTTCGACTACACACGACGTCGTTTAGGAGGACGACAGCCGTTATGTGGAATTGGGGTTACATCTTGAATATTAGTTATTTTAAAACCAAGATTATTCAATGAACGAATAGCTGAATCACGGCCGGGGCCTGGACCACGAACCATAACTTCAAGACTTTTCATGCCATAATCTTTTGCACGGGTGCCGGCACGCTCTGCGGCTATCTGTGCTGCAAAAGGTGTACTCTTACGTGAGCCTCGAAAACCGGATCCACCTGAAGTGGCCCATGCCAGCGTGTTACCCTGGCGGTCTGTAATGGTAATAATGGTATTATTAAATGTTGCAAAAACGTGTGCAACACCATCAACCACTGTGCGTTTTATTTTTTTCTTTGCTTCAGGCTTCGCCATGTTAATACTCTGTGTGTCCGATCTACGATTTGTGTGTGTGCTGAATTAGTGTGTGGGTCAGCGTACCGCTTTATCTTGCCGTATGTATCTTGTCGCTTCTATCTTCTCGCTTTTACCTTGCCGTATTTATCTAGCCGCTTTTATCTTGTAATGGGTCGACGTGGACCTTTACGTGTTCGCGCATTTGTTTTTGTACGTTGACCGCGTAGTGGTAAACCTCGACGGTGTCGGATACCACGGTAACAGCCTAGATCCATCAGACGTTTGATACTCATTGAAACTTCACGACGCAAGTCGCCTTCAACAGAATATTTACCTACTTCTGTACGTAATGTTTCCAGTTGTTCATCTGAAAGTTCACGGATTTTCGTGGTCTCAGCAATGCCTGTTGCTGCGCAAATTTGTTGAGCACGAGTTAGTCCCACGCCATATATGTGCCTTAAGCCAATTACGGTGTGTTTGTTTGGTGGAATATTTATACCTGCAATACGAGCCATGATTGTTTCCGCTATTGTTTGCGATTACTGGGGGTTTCCGTCTTATCGCGACAAAGCGCGCAATTTTACTAATAATATGAGCCTAAATCAATAGGGAATTAAAACTCTAATCCTATATAAGGATTAGGTCTAACTAAAGTGCTGAATGTTTGCTTTATAAGCAATATGTTATCAGCCCTGGCGTTGTTTATGTCG
>CAYQXD010000144.1:0-8777 GCA_964421315.1 uncultured Thiotrichaceae bacterium
AACGCGAAAAAACGACGCAAAGTTTTTATTTTTTTACATTTGCGTTCTTTGCGTTGACGCACTAATATCGTAGGTGCATGGAGCGCAGGAGCGATGATTCGCGGACTATTGTTTTTTTTTGTAAAGTATCGGGCAATAATCGCATCGCCTTCCTGGCTCCTTGCGAAATACCGTCCATCCATGGACATAAAAAACGTATAACTTAAAACATTTTAAGTATTCAAACTCTGATAGTAATCAATCAGAATTTTAGCCACTTCAGGACGTGAGAATTCTTTTGGTGGTGCTTCGCCTCTGCCCAGCATTTCACGAACTTTGGTGCCTGATAATAAAATGAAATCTTCTT
This sequence comes from uncultured Thiotrichaceae bacterium, assembly GCA_964421315.1. Classification (GTDB taxonomy): domain Bacteria; phylum Pseudomonadota; class Gammaproteobacteria; order SZUA-229; family SZUA-229. The sequence goes on from CAYQXD010000144.1 coordinate 347, forward strand.
TTTCATGATCAGGTGCTTCGCACATCATCACTACTTTATCTAACTTCTTAGAGTAAGCAGTGTGGTCGGCTTTGAATATTTCAATTTCTAAAGCACCTTCGGGTACATCGTTATCAAAAATTGTTTGCGCATCGAATGCACCGTAGTGATCACCGACACCAGCGTGGTCACGACCAATGATAAAATGGGTTGCGCCCATGTTTTGACGGAATAGTGCGTGTAACACGCCTTCACGTGGACCGGCGTATAACATATCAAAACCGTAACCCGTTACCATGGCACTGTTAGCAGGGAAGTACAGTTCAACCATTTTACGAATGGCTGCATCACGAACCGGCGCAGGGATATCACCAGGTTTTAATTTACCTAACAACATATGAATAACCAGACCATCACAACCTAAACGATCCATTGCCATGTGGCAAAGTTCTTCGTGTGCAAGGTGCATTGGGTTACGGGTCTGGAAGGCAACGATTTTTTTCCAGCCACGCTCTGCAATTTCGTTACGAATTTCAACCGCAGTACGGAAAGTATCAGGGAATTCAGTCTGGAAGTATGAGAAGTTTAATACTTTGATTGTTCCTGAAAGACAAACTTTGCCCTGTTCAACAAAAGCATCCACACCAGGATGAGCTTCGCCAGCGGCAGGTGCATAAACTTTTTCAGAAATTAATTTGATATCGTCATCAGAAAACTCTTCAACCGCTTCAACATCCATTACTGCTACAACAGGATGACCTTCAACGTTAGGATCTTTCAGTGCAATACGATCACCGGCTTTAATGCCACCTGCGTCCTTAACCAGGTTTAATACTGGTGTAGGCCAGAATAGACCGGATGTGGTTTTCATGTCAGTTGCAACTGACAGTGCATCTGCTTTATTCATGTAACCGGTTAACGGGTTGAAATAGCCTGCGCCCATCATCACCGCATTAGCGGCAGTTGCAGAGCTGACAACGATAGAAGCCAGACCTTCTGCTTCTTTTTGTAAGGCATCGTTTTCAGCGGAATCGTATACGAACAAAGGATTGAGTTCGTCAGAACCATGAGGTTTAATCATGTATTTTCTCCAGGTGAATATTATGCTGGTCTTTTTTTCTGACCAGCGCTTGTTATATTTTGTTATCTAATGTGAGGCATTGTGATTTTTATGGTAAGAATCAACAACCATTTAAAATGCGCGCGTATTGTACCCCAAAGTTGCAGGTTTTCGTAGTAAGTAAAAATGGGTAGTTTGATTTAAGGTAAAAAAGACATTCAACAGGGGGCGAATGCTAATCAGAGGGCACACTCTGCGCCCAGACTTGACATGCTCTGCTTGAAATGTGTTACCACATCATATAGAATCCACATCAATGCACAAAGACCACAACAATTCAATTTTCCAGACACTGTTGATTCTGTGTCTCAGTCTTGTTTTGTTACTGGTACAGACAAATCGCCTGCATATTCACATTGATCATTCTGAACAATCTGGATCAACAGAGCCTGCTGTTTATAATCCCGCTGTTTATAATCATGTCATTAATGTGCATACAGCATCGATACAGCATGATCTTGATTTCACTAATCACCATGCTGAGAACCATCATGCTGCAATTGATGTCAGTCCCGACATAAAGAAAATAAATTTGTTAGAGCCGCTGACACTGATTCTTTTTATCGGTTTTTTCCTGATCATACCTCGTCTGATTTGTATAAGAAGGCAAAGATTTAACAAAGCGCATAACCCTCTCTATTATTATTTACTCCATCCCCCGTTGCGAGCCCCGCCCGTAATATAACGCTATCCGTCCCCCTGTTTGTAAATATTCACGGGTGAATATCCACGGGTATTTTCTACTGTAATTAAACTTTATTTCTGCAATGAAGCCATCGTGTTTTTTGTGGATTGTGGTTTATTAATTACCAGTCTTGGCTTTAAAAACTAACCAATAAAGGAGATAACATCAACATGTTATCCAGATCAGCTATTATTTTCGGCAGTATACTGTTGTTTTTTAACACGGTATTACATGCTGAATCGAGCGTGAAATCACTCGAGCAGAATATAGACAGGCAACGCATTAATTTGCAGCAGGCCATCAATAAAACATTTGAACACAACCCGGCACTGCGGTCTTTCAGTTATGCACTAAAAGCACAGCAGGGCAGGCAATTGCAGGCTGGTCTGACAGCCAGTCCTGAACTGAGTTTCATGGTTGAAGATGCACTCGGTACCGGGGATTTTAAAGGATTGGATAATACCCAGGCAACACTGAGTATTGCCTGGGTATTGGAGGGTGAAATACGCCAGGGTTATATTGATGTTGCGTCTGCAGACGCATTTTCACTTTCCACCCAGACGAATACCAAACGCCTTGATGCTGCCGCTGAAACCGCCCATTTATACATTGTCGTTCTCGCCAATCAGACACGTTTGAGTAATGCCATTAAAACCGTAACGCTGGCAGAAGATACCGTATTAGCAGTTAAAAAACGCGTGCTGGCTGGCAAGACACCTGATGCTGAACTGGCACGAGCCCGTGCAGAATTCTATCGCCGGCAACTGGGGCATGAAGATATTGAACATGAGCTGAAGTCTTCCATTCGTTTATTAGCCGCACAATGGGGCGAGACTCAACCAGACTTTAACCAGGTTGAAGGCAATATCTTTAAGCTGCCGACCATCCTGCCTTTTGACGTTCTTAAAAAACAACTGGAACGCAGTCCGGAATTTACCCGCCTGATGTCAGAGAAACGCTTAAAACAGGCACAGCTAAAACTGGCTGAGTCAAAAAGTGATTCGCCATGGCGAGTGAATTTCGGCATTCGTCATTTTGAAACCAACAATGATCAGGCTCTGGTTGCCGGCATTAGTATTCCCTTTGGCGAACGCAGCCGAAATACTGGCGGCATCATCGAAGCACGGGAAAATTTATCGCAAACCCAGGCACAGGCAGATGCCTTAAAAGTACGTTTTGAAACCACACTTTATGTGTTATCAGAAGAGCTGCAGCACTCTCTACATAGTGTTGATACCTACCGCAGCGATATTATCCCGCAGCTGGAAAAGGCGTTAAAAGAAACCCGCAGAGCATACAACCTGGGTCGTTACAGTTATCTTGAATGGCGCACTGTGCAGGCTGATTTACTGGATGCACGTAGCGCATTAGTTGAAGCCAGTATTGGCATGCACTTAAAAGTCATTGAAATTGAACGTTTAACCGGTGTGTCAATGACGCAGGCGGCTAGCAAATCATGAGAAATATTATGAATACACTAATACAATTATTGGGCATTGCTTTTTTAAGTAGCCTGTTACTCGCCTGTGGTGATATCAGTCATTATTTTGATTCAGATAGCGAACAGGGCGCAGATGCTGAATACGAAGAGGAAATGGAGAAAGGGCCTCATGGTGGTCGCTTGCTCAGCAGCGGTGATTTCATGCTTGAGCTAGCTATTTTTGAAACCGGTGTGCCACCGGAGTTTCGTGCCTGGGGCAGTTTTAAAGGTCAGCTTCTGGCACCAACTGACTTTGAGTTGTCGATCACTCTGACCCGCCTGAGTAGTATTGAAGGTGGCAAAGTGGATAGTATTAACTTCACTCCTCAGGGTGATGCTCTGCGCGGCGACATGGAAATTTTTGAACCACACTCATTTATCGTCACTATCAATGTAGTCCATCAAGGCGCTCAACATCGTTGGCAATATGATAATTTTGAAGGTCGCACCAAAATAGAAACGGCCGTTGCCAAAGCACTGGAAATAGAAACCGCTATTGCTGGTGGTGTTGTATTGCAGGAAACGATTGATGTTTTTGGTCAGATTAACGCCAACACAGAACGTGTCAACCAGCTTAAAGCGCGTTTTGCCGGTGTTATTAAAACCGTTAAAGTGTCCATCGGTGATACGGTACGAAAAGGGCAAACACTGGCAACCGTTGAGAGTAATGAAAGCCTTAATTTGTATTCTATTAAAGCACCTATCAGTGGTGTCATTACACGGCGACACGCCAACTCCGGTGAACAGACCAACGATCAGGTTTTATTTGTCATTACCGATACCTCAACAGTATGGGTTGATTTATCTATTTTCCCTGGTGACATCAATCGGGTGAAAGTGGCAACGCCTGTCAGTATAAAACTGGTAAATAAAGCGTTATCTGTTACCGGAAAAATTGCTTTCATCAATATTGTTGCACAGGGTAATCAATCGGTAACCGCTCGCGTCGTTATTGATAATAAACACGGAAAATTTTTACCTGGCAGTTATGTGAAAGCAAAAATCAAAGTGGGCGAACATGCAGTGCCATTGGCGGTGAAACGCATCGGGTTACAGGCGTTTAGAGATTTCACTGTGGTCTATGCGCAGATTGGTGAGCAATATGAAGTGCGTATGCTGGAACTGGGCAGGCAGGATGATAAGTGGATTGAAGTACTCGGTGGTTTAGAGGCTGGCACACGTTACGTCACAAAAAACAGTTACGTCATTAAAGCTGATATTGAAAAATCCGGCGCATCACATGACCACTAAACCAGCGGCCGCTAACCCAAAATTCAGGAACAATCATGCTTGAAGCTATTATAAAATTTTCGCTGGCCCGACGCTGGCTGGTTATCGCACTGGTGTTGTTGGTGATGTTGCTGGGGGCATACAAATTCACCCAGTTGCCGATTGATGCCGTGCCGGATATCACTAATATACAGGTTGTGGTGAATACCGCAGCACCAGGTTACACACCACTGGAAGTCGAACAACGGGTTAGTTTTCCCATTGAAAATGCCATGGCGGGCTTGCCGAAACTTTCCTATAGCCGGTCTTTATCACGTTATGGTTTGTCTCAGGTGACCATTGTATTTGAAGAAGGCACCGATATTTATTTTGCACGTCAGTTGGTTGGTGAACGACTCAATAATGCAAAAGCCAATTTGCCGGCAATGCTGGAGCCGGAGCTGGGTCCTATCGCAACCGGCCTGGGTGAAATTTTCATGTTCACAGTAGATGCCGAGCCGGGGGCAACGAATGCTGACGGCAGTTTAATTACCTCCACCGATCTGCGCACCGTGCACGACTGGATTATTAAACCGCAACTCATGCGTGTACCGGGTGTGATTGAGGTTAATCCCATTGGCGGCTACAAAAAACAGATTCTGGTTGCACCCGATCCAGCAAAACTGCTTAGCTTTGGCATCAGTTATGCCGATGTAGTTAATGCCCTGCAACAAAATAATGCCAATCGCGGTGTTGGTTTTATAGAAGACAATGGCGCACAATTATTGCTGCGTGTACCCGGTCAGGCGAGCAATTTTCAGGATCTGGAAAACATTGTTATACAGCAACAGCAAGGACTGCCGATTCGTATAAAAGATGTGGCCACAGTCAGTCTGGGCAAAGAATTACGCACCGGTGCGGCAACACAAAATGGTCATGAAGTGGTATTGAGTACGGTGTTTATGCTGATTGGTGAAAACAGCCGAACTGTTGCTTTTAATGTGGCGCAGAAACTGGAAGAAATTAAAGCCAGTTTACCTGAGGGGGTTAGCGCAACCGCCGTTTATGACCGCACCAGCCTGGTGGATAAAACCCTGTCCACCGTGCGTAAAAACTTAACCGAAGGCGCGTTGCTGGTCATTGTTGTACTGTTTTTATTATTGGGCAATGTGCGAGCCGCACTGTTAACGGCTGCGATCATACCTATCGCTATGTTAATGACTATAACTGGCATGGTGCAAAGCAAAGTCAGTGCGAATTTAATGAGCCTTGGTGCGTTGGACTTTGGTCTTATTATTGATGGCGCGGTCATCATTGTTGAAAACTGTATGCGCCGGCTGAGTGATGCCGGAACTAAAAAGGAATTAAGTCTAAATGAGCGCTTAGCACTGGTGTTTGATGCCACCAGAGAAGTCATTCGCCCGGCCTTGTTTGGTGCTTTTATTATTACTGTTGTTTATATCCCGATTTTTGCCTTAAGCGGTGTGGAAGGGAAAATGTTCCACCCGATGGCGTTGACGGTAATTATAGCCCTGGTGAGTGCGATGGTTCTTTCTATCACCTTTGTGCCTGCCAGTATTGCCCTGTTATTTCGCAAACCGGTACAGCTAAAAGAAGGCAGAGTAATGCAAACTGCGCGTTTTGCGTATCACCCCATTTTAGTGTTATCGCTTAAATTTCGCTGGGCAGTGCTATTTCTGGCGGTGGTCTTAATACTCGCCTCTGCTACAGTCATTCCAAAATTAGGCACAGAATTTATGCCGAATCTGGATGAAGGTGATATCGCCCTGCACGCATTACGCATACCGGGTACCTCATTGTCGCAGGCGATACATTTACAGGGAACGCTGGAAGCGGAAATAAAAAAACTGCCCGAAGTTAAAACGGTGTTTTCAAAAATCGGCACCCCGGAAGTCGCAACCGATCCGATGCCACCCAGTGTCGCCGATACCTTTATTATTCTAAAAGAGCGTGAAAATTGGCCGGATCCGGACAAACCAAAAGCGCAGGTAGTTGCCGAACTTGAAGCCCTGGTCACGCCCTTGCCGGGAAATCGTTATGAGTTTTTGCAACCGATTCAAATGCGTTTTAATGAATTAATTTCCGGTGTTCGTTCAGAACTTGCCATCAAGGTGTTTGGTGATGATTTTGACCAGCTTATCAAGCTGGGTGATGACATTGAAAAAGCCCTTAAAAAAGTAACCGGGGCTGCTGATGTTGCTGTCGAACAAAGTACGGGTTTGCCGGTAATGACGATACAACCAAAGCGTGAAGTAATGGCGCGTTATGGTCTGAGTATTGTTGAATTACAGGATGTGCTGGCAACTGCACTCGGTGGCAGCGTTGCCGGTCAGTTCTATGAAGGTGATCGTCGTTCAGAAATAGTGGTGCGTTTAGCTGAACATTTACGCACCGACATGGATGGGCTGTCCAGCTTGCCAGTGATGTTAAGCAATGGTGGTTATGTGCCTTTATCTGAAGTGGCTGAGCTCAATTTAGCCACCGGATATAACCAGATTTACCGGGAAAACAGTAAGCGCCGTATCGTGGTCACTGCCAATGTCCGGGGGCGTGATCTTGGCTCCTTTGTACAGGATGTACAGCAATCTGTGATTGATAATGTAGAAATACCCGCAGGATACTGGGTCGAATATGGCGGTACCTATGAAAAACTGCAATCCGCTACGCAGCGGCTGTCTATCATCGTGCCTTTAACATTGGTATTAATCATTGGTCTGCTTATTCTGGCGCTGGGTTCAGTTAAGGATGCCGCCATCATTTTTTCCGGTGTGCCACTGGCACTCACTGGCGGCATCATGGCTTTATTACTGCGCGATATTCCATTTTCAATATCAGCTGCTGTGGGATTTATCGCCCTGTCAGGCATTGCCGTACTCAATGGTCTGGTTATGGTGTCATTTATTCGTGACCTGCGCAAACATGGTCAGCGCTTGAATGATGCCATTGTTGAAGGCGCACTGACACGCTTACGCCCGGTTTTGATGACCGCATTGGTGGCAGCTTTGGGTTTTGTGCCGATGGCGCTTAACACCGGCATTGGCTCGGAAGTGCAGCGGCCATTGGCTACTGTGGTTATTGGCGGCATTATTTCATCGACCCTGTTAACGCTGGTGGTATTGCCTGCATTGTACCGGTTGGTGCATGGGCGAGAGGACAAAACATGAATCGCCTAATACTCATTATTACTATTTACTTTAATTTGGAGAATAACCCGTGTTACCCATAACAAAATTGAGTCATCGGCTAATTTTTTCAGCCATCGGCGTACTTATATTTAGCCTGTTATCACAGCTTGCCTATGCGCACGGCATGTCCGAGGCGGAAAAACAATCCATCATTGATGGCGGCAATTTAAGCTATATGTGGCTCGGCGCGACCCATATGCTGTCTGGCTACGACCACCTGGCCTTTGTTTTCGGCATCATCTTTTTTCTCAGTGGTTTTCGCGATATTGTTAAATATATTACCGCGTTTACTCTGGGACACAGTGTGACTCTGATCTACGCGACTTTTAATGGTATCCAGCTTAATTATTTTCTCATCGATGCTGTGATTGCCCTGAGTGTTTGTTATATCGCGTTTTCTAACATTGACGGCTTTCGTAAATACCTCAATATCAAAGCACCCAATATGTTGTTGATGATTACCGGCCTGGGGCTGATTCACGGCTTCGGTCTGTCCACCCGATTACAGCAATTGCCATTGAGCGAAGACAACCTTTTACTCAACATCATTTCATTTAATGTCGGTATAGAACTGGGCCAAATCAGTGCGCTGGCAGTGATGCTGTTACTGATTGCTGCCTGGAGAAAAAGACGCTCATTCCAAACTTTCAGCCTGGTTGCGAACTATAGCCTTATTCTCATGGGCGTTTATCTGTTTATGATGCAGATGCACGGTTACGCTCATACCAGTCATCCAGACGAATTTATTGCCA
>CAYQXD010000145.1:0-8656 GCA_964421315.1 uncultured Thiotrichaceae bacterium
TTAATCATTAAATAAAAATTAGATTTAATTATTTTCCCTTTTGATTGTTATTTAGCAATTATTAGCACCTGCCCCCCCCCCCACTACTACCGATTTAAACACACGGGTTAATTACCGCAACCGGCATATGACTAAAAGACTATAGTTAAACTAAACCAGCCCTCTAAAGGCAATAACAGCCAATGACAAAGCAACTATCGCACTAAAACTATTAATCTGGCTCCTCATATTTTGAATAACCAGTTCACAGGCATAAAACAAAATAATCATCTGTACGACCATCCAGATCATGCTTGAGGCGCCAGTATTAACACCCTGTGCTATGCCAACAATAGCCACCATTACAACCACCAGATAATCCAGTGGCGTTATTTGAAACTGGTCTTTAAGCGTAATGCGTATAGTTATAAATGAAAAGACTGTAACACTGATGAAGAATAAATAAACCAGGCTAACTTGTTCCAGTAACCAGACCGGCGGGTGGGTTGATAACAAATAAACGGAAGCGCCGATGGTAACAAACATTAACAACCTGTAAAAACTGTCACCCGCTCTGCTTACAACAATTATTACAAACAGCGACAAAAACAATACCAGTGATAAAACAGCCAAGTCCATCGGCACATGATTTGACATAACTGCAGCAGCAACAATAAAGAGCGACATACACGCTTTAAGAATCCGGTATGGCAAAAGCTTTATATTTTTATATTTTTTTAAAATAGCAGACACAAACAAGCTTGAACCCGCTTCATCTTTATGAACCTTCCAGTTACTTCTCTCAGCAAAAACAAGAACAGAGAAAACCAGTATACTTAGTCCAAGATAAAAGCTTATTAGCAAAAGATCACTTTCATAAGGCAATAAAATAGCACTAACAACTAATATTATCTGTATGGAATAAATAATCATCACTGATTCGTAATGATAAAAACCCAGCGCTAATAGCCTGTGGTGCAAATGATCCTTATTCGCCACCACAAGGCTATCGCCTCTTTTTGCACGCACGTAGAAAACAACGATGCTATCAATCACAGGCAAGCCTAACAATAAAAGAGCGACAACCGGGCTAACCAGAGAATTAACCTGCTGCGTTAAATAAACCGCCAGTACCGCTAAAACAAAACCCAGCGTTTGACTGCCAGCATCACCCATAAATATTCTGGCAGGATGTGAATTAAAACGCAGAAAACCAAAAATACCGCCGATTGTCACCGCAGCGATAGCCAGTACGATAGCGCCATCAAATTGAAATGCTAAATAAGCAATGGCAACAAGTGATATCAGTGCCTCGCCACCAGCAAGCCCATCCAGCCCATCCGATAAGTTTAATGCATTAACCATTCCTACTATTGCAAAAACAGTAAATGGCTGTCCAATATAATCAGGTAACGCTTCAGTGCCTATAAAAGGTATATGATGAACATATATCTCACCAAAATAAACAACGATCACAGCAGCAAAAAATTGTCCGATAAACTTTATAACCGGACGCATATTTCTGGCATCATCCCACGCGCCAAAAAATAACAGTATCAAACAGCCTATGATTAATGAAGTACTAAAAGAGGTAGCATCCAGCCATATAAGCAACGGTATTAAAATACCAACTACAATACCTACACCACCCGATCTTGGAATAGCTGCCGTATGCACTTTTCGCTCATCAGGGCTATCGACCATGCCTAAATATGACGCATAACGCATCATGACAGGGATAATAGCCATGCAGATGGCCATCGACATGATGGCCATCAACAAATAGAAACTAAGTTCGTGAAGATCCATACGACAATAAAAACTCCATATTTAGGTACAAATTGATTTATTTAGGTACAAATTGATGAATGACCGGACTGATTTCTTTGGCAAAGGATTCTAACCTTTTATCCGCTATTGCAATATCCTGCCCAGGCTTCAAAACGGTAGTCAAACGTATCAAAGCGCCATCCGTTCGGCTTTTAGTCACCGAATCCCAGAACAGATACCACTTCATTAAATATTCATTAGTGATAATTCGACCACGTTGCTGAAACCAGTAATAAACCAGCTGTTTACTCTCTCCTTTCTCAATAAACAAACGATTAACCACTAATGGAACATCACTAATCGATGCACCTGGTATATTACGGTTTGAAAGACTGGAAATACGCCAGCCACCACCAGGAATGCATGAACGCGGAGAATGCGCAGAAGACCCTTTTCTCTGCGAGTCATAATGAGCAGTATAAAAGTTAACAAAACCACCATCAACGCCACGATAATTAATCATTGCATAATCGCTTAGCTTCAAAACATCAATATAGATTTGCTCAAGAATGCCCGTTTTACCCGTCCAGCCGTCAAACGCTAATGGAAACTCAGCAAACTGTTTCCGCTCAGGAATTGTCTCTTTGCGCTCAGGCAAGGCAAATACGCTGACAGCAACAAGCGCGACGATCACTAATGAAGCATAAAATGATTTAGGCACCTCACGATAGACAACTTCTGCATCAGTTGGTGTCGGTTCAGGAAAATCAAGTCCAAAGGCTTCTCTAAGCGGCAGTTTATCCTTACCAATTTTTGACAGAACCCACATTTCACCGATAAGAATAGCAACACAGCTCATAAAAATGATCCAACCCTCGAAATCATGAAGAAACCCCTCTGCATGTTCGATGCCCCAATACTCAACCAGAACACCAATGACACCAATCCTGAAGCTGTTCATGCCAATAGTAATGGGAATGGAAGATAAAAAGATGATGGCTTTTTTCCACAAAGCACCGGTAAAGAAATAGGCAGAAATAAAAGCCAGCGTCATCAGTGGAAACAAGTAATTTAAGCCGCTACATGCCTCAACCACCTGCAGTTTATAGATACCAAGATCTATTACATTACCTTCGAGGAACACACTGATATCAAAAAGACGAATAACCGCGACACCAATTTGGGAGGAGATTAACTGCAGATAAGAGGATAAATTATTGAAAAGAAAATTTGGCAGGGGGATCATAAAGACAAGAATTAGAAGCGGCACCCAAATAATTCTGAATGCTTTCAAGCCCATCATTGACAAAACAACACCATACAATGCCGCTAAATATGCATATTGAACAACGGTATAAAGTGCACTTAGCTCACCGGCATAAAACAAAAACAAGCCGAATGCAACAAGCGCCACCCCTAACCAGGATTTTTCAAACTCAATTTTTTCTAATTGATCCTTCTTTTGCCAGATAAGAAATAAAGTAATAAAAGGGATGATAAAACCATGACCATATTCTTCTCGGCCATCCCACTGTTTAACCATATAAGATAGAGCGTCATAATGAATAAACACTAGCAGCAGAACTGATAACCCTAACAAACCCCAAAATACAGAGGTTTCCTTCCAAACGGGCGTTACATTCAATCCATTTTCATTGTCTAGCATTCGCTCACCTGTCTACCTTTCGGCTGTCATCTAGCCTGTAAAAGATTAAATTAATCGCGTTCTTTATTATAGTGATTTTTTACAGATTTATTGCCTTACCAGAAATAAACGTCTTAAACTGGGATTAGTTTTGGATGTATTAGATGAAGACGCTCTGAAGTTTTACAAACGGTTCGACTTCTTTCATGCTTTTACGGATGATCCCATGAGGCTATTTGCCCCGATGACAGCCCTGCGAAAAATTTAACTCGCTTGAAGAAACAAATGCACGCTTGAACCCTTTTCCTGCAGGAGACAGGTATTGTCATTTGCCTTTTGAGAAGCAAGGAACAAGACCCTATAGTCTTGCCGCTGATAGTTGACTAACATGAAGTTCCTTACGGTGTTGCTCTGCTTGCCATAGATCATACTGTGATTGTTAATTTAACCAACTCTCAGAAGATGTATTAAATGCAATAGATAAACGAACAGCCATTTCTGGACTAATGCCTGATTTACCATTAAGTATGCTTGATAAAGTCTTACGGCTCACACCAAGACCTTTTGCAGCATCAGTAACCGTTAAGCCTAAGGGTTCAATGCAAAGCTCTTTTAACACTTCGCCAGGATGTGGTGGGTTGTGCATTAACATAATATTACCTCAGTGATAATCTTCATAATTTACGGCTTCGGCATGCACACCATTAAAACGAAATGTTACACGCCAATTGCCGCTAACTCGTACAGACCAAATATTAGCTCTATCACCTGTTAATTGATGCAAAAATAAACCTGGTAAGTTCATATCTTCGGGTGATACCGCAACATTAAGGCGGCCAGGTATTAGCTGAAGCCGTTTTACATGTTTAGTATGAAGCAAGTGACTTGACCCCTATACCATTTGACCCCTATACCATTTTTTATAATTCGTCCTTTTATATGCTTAGAAAAAAAGGCCGGGGTCAATATTGAAGCGCTCAGATAATGCTTTGATATGATTTTTACTCAGAGCTCTTTCACCCGATAACACACGAGAAACCATAGACTTTGAGCCAATTTCTGGAAGATCATTAGTACCAAGATTATACTGATCCATTAGCAAACGAATCACTGCTAAATCTGTTGGCTGTTGCATTGCACGTGCTTCAAACTCAGCTAATTCTTTATCCGTATTTTCATAAGTTTCAATTGAGTAACTAAGCATATCAATAATTGCATTAATAGGATCATCCAAAGAATCCTCGGCTTCTTGAAGGAGTTCTTCCAGAAGAACCAATGTTTCTTCGTAATGATCATTATCTTTGATATATAGATAAGGTGCCGCAGTTTGAGCAAAATTGTGGCAAGCGTTTTTCAGTGCTACTGCATTCATTGTAATTCACCTTTTTTATGTCGTTTACAAATCTTGTCATATTCAGCATGTGTAAGAATATACTTCACATACATGCGATTATGTACAAATTGAATGAAAGCAATAACCCTAAGATTATTACCTCCAACATCAATAACCCACCACTTATCCTTATATTTAAAATTATCCAAAGATGGGAACATTTGTCGCATATCATCAGGAGAATTGAATGTACTTTTACGAAGTACTCTATACAGATCATCTAATGCTTGCCTTTGATTTGGATACAAATTAGCCGCATCATTAAAAGGACGCTTCGATATAACGTGCATAGATTCTCCAGTTGACTTATTGGCAACTATAGCTTGTGGTTGCCAATAAGTCAACTCTGTTTAAATGTATTATTCTCAGCGGTCTCGTCATAAAGGCGATGTATAGCGCTTAATATGTTAAGTCAAGATTTGACCTGGCACACCCATTAAGTGCACAATACACATATAAATGTGTATTTCGAGGTTATAACCATGAGAACCAATATTATTTTAGATGACAAGCTTATCAAGGAGGCCTCCTCCTTGACAGGAGTAACAGTTAAGCGTGAATTAGTCGATATCGCATTACGTGAATTGATTAGAAGCAAGCGAAAAAAAAACTTATTTGATCTTGCTGGCCAGTTAGAGTTTGCTGAAGATTACGACCATAAAACCATGCGAGACCTGAGAAATGGTACTGATTGATACTTCTATATGGATTAATGTATTTAAGGACAAGCAAGGCGATTATTCAAGAAATTTGTACCAGGAAATTGCAAATCGTGACATTTTTTTAACACGTTTTCAGCAACTGGAACTGCTACAAGGCTGCCGTAATGAAAAAGAGTGGGGGCAACTATGTAGTTATCTTGATGGTCAGGACTATCTTGAAATGCGTGCAGGCACATGGCAGGCGGCAGCCAGAATCTATTACTCGTTGCGTAAAAAAGGGCTCACCGTCCGAAGCACGATTGATTGCTGTATTGCACAAGTTGCAATAGAACGACGGTTGTTATTGATACATGATGATGCTGATTTTGATGTAATTGGTGAAAATTTCCCACTACAGCATCTACGATGGCAACATACGACTTAAGAACTACTCAACATTAACTTCACAAAACTTGCTTGATCTATTAACCATCTTCTACGTTACCAACAAGCATCATGAATAATAGAATGCGCGAGTATTATGAAGCAAGTGACTTGGCCCCTATACCCACCCTACGTTATGAAGCAAGTTACTTGACCCATATTTTCTATTTCATCGTTTCATGCATTATGGGGCATGATTAAATTAACCGAAGGAAAATAGGTAGAAAAACGACCTTTGTCCCTTGTTATTAATGTGTAACCACTAACTGCAGCATGGGCACCGATAAAAAAATCGGGTAATACATTTGTTTTCCTGCCTTTGTTCTTTTTATACGCAATAAAGGATTTACCGGCCAAAAATAAGGCTTCTCTGGGGATTTCGCAAACTGCGAACCCCAGACCACTAATCAAACCTTCAATTTCTTCGATGGTTTGATAGCCGATTGAGCACTCAGCATAAACAATCGGGTTAATTACAAAAGAGTACTCCTCATCCAGTTGCTCCAGCATTGATGCACTCCACTCAAACCATTCACTATCAGGATCCGCAAGATCCGTAACAACACAGCTGTCCACCAGTATTATCTCCATTCGTAATCTCTCAGCTATTTAACCAGTAGTGTGACCGCGGGTTAGCGCCATAATTTCATCCGTAGACATCAGCAATTCACCCGCTTTATGCGCGCTACGAAAGCGACTGCTCGCTTTGTTCATTCTCAACTTTTTCAGGTACCAGTTGCCTTTATCATCCCTAACAAACTCAATTTCGGACTCTGCAGGTCGAATCCCCATATCTTCACGGACTTCCTGGGGGATAGTGACCTGACCTTTCGTAGTAACTCTCATATAATTTTAGACCTCGTGTAAGTAATACTCATACTGTAATAGTATTACTGTTTTTTGAAAAGTCAATGCTTTATCGGTCAACTATATAGTGCTTGCCTGTGTTTGTATTAAATACGCACAATGCTTGTGTCAAATACGAACACTTTTAGTACTCTGACAAACAACGTTGATTATTCTATAAATCCGGAGACAATAACGATGACAATCAAACTCAGGGGCAATAATCAAGAAAAATTTGAACAGTTTGGTACTATCCAATCGCTATCAGCTAACTCCCTGTGTCAGGGCATCTGATTCTAAACAAAAAAAAGTATTATGAAGCAAGTGACTTGCCCCCCTTATTTCATTGCTCGCTCACACACCCCGTTTTTTTGTTAACCGGTCTACCCGGTCTTTTATAGCCAACTTTACGCTTTAACGTTTTTTCAATTTCTTCAATAAAAACATTACTACCCAGAGCTGTACCTGATTGAATGCTTTCCCTAAAATCAGTTAAGAGCTGAATATTCATTTTTGATTCTAACAAACTTCTATATATTTTTTGTCTTTCAGACTGGTCTTTTGCAAGTGATAAATATTCTTTATGAGATATCAAGATAATATTTGACAGCCCTTCCCCATTAGCCAAATAGCTTGACCAGGGATAATCAGCAGGGTGACTGACCATTCCGGCACGTACAGGGTTTAACTCAATATATTGCATGCAGGTCAAAAAATAATTTGAAGTTTCAATAATATGCCCTTTATGCCGCCCCTCCCATAAAGTGCCACTACGTTGGTATGTTTTATTAATATAGGTCACATACAAGCGACCAAGCGATTGAAAAAGCAGGCTAATCGATTTATCGGTTGATGGTGTTAATAATAAATGAACATGATTTGTCATCAAAACATAAGAATGAATTTGGCATTCATATCGCTCAGATGTTCTCTTTAAGAATTTAAGATATTCTCTATAATCATTCTCAGTAAAAAAAATTGGCTCCCGATTATGACCACGCTGCATAACGTGAGCAGGCACCCCGGGGATATAAAAGCGTTGTTTTCTAGGCACGTTTTCCAGACACCTTTAAGAAAACAGGAGGTGTTTCATTTTTAGCCCTTTAAATTTCTTAAACCCCCTGTCTGTTGTAACCCATTGGCAACCTGACTCAATCGCAAGTGCTGCGTGATAAGCATCGGGTATAAAATTTCCTTTTGCATTGGTCGCCATCATTAAATCTTCAAAAACAGACCAGTGCCTTTCTTTTGGAGTAATTCTGCAGGCATTTTGCTGACTTTTTATTTGCTGAACAAATTTAAGGGCTTCGTCTATTGGTGTTGGGGTTTCAAAAATTTTAGGGTGAGTCACTATCCTTAAAAAGCCACTAAGAACTAATTCAGAATACCCATAATCAGCATTACCATTTATCACAGACTCAAGCCAGGTGATGTAGTTATCATGCTTATCAACATCTTCCCTGTGTGCATAAACCAGTATATTTACATCCATTAAATACATAATTAGTCATCCATAATATCATTGAGATCTTGACTATTATCAAGATCAACCCCGTGCTTTAGCCCTTTCCCTTTCATAGTAATCAATGATACAGGCATTTTTTTTATATCCTTTTTTGCCAAAACACTTCGTAAAGCATCTTCAATAACATTTGCAACTGATTTCTTGGATTCCATTGCAAGTTTTTTTGCTTCAAAATAAAGCTGATCATCAATATTAATGGATGTACGCATGTCCTTATCCCCTTACTGAATAATAATTAACTGGAATTGAAAATATAGTGCCAAAACATATAAATGTCAAAATAATATTGGCTTTGACCCCTTTTTTCTTTGACCCCTTTTTTCTTGACCGAAAAAAGTATTGAAAAAAGTATTGAGTATTGTGAAGCAAGTGGCTTGAACACTATTTTTATTTAATGTGTCAAGTCAAGATTT
>CAYQXD010000146.1:0-8648 GCA_964421315.1 uncultured Thiotrichaceae bacterium
ATTAATAGCATATACATTATATTTAAGCAACAATTTAATAATGTAAGGGTTATTATTGCGATCATTAAAACAATGATAACTGCTGCTGGTTCTCTACATAAGCTTTCCATTTTGATGACCTGGCCTCATGGTCAAGCCATGCCAGAACGTAAGCTTTGGCATCGCTATATTCAGCCAAAGCTTCTTCATGATGGAAATGTGATCTATAGCCTGTTTCAGTGATAGGCAATCGTGCTTTTTCCTGTGAAATTGACCGCACTTCAATACCATTTCTGAGTATGGATTATTGATATAGTAATTTCGTTCCAGAGAATTTCATATTCGCTAATGTTTGACATTGCAGACTCCTTTCTTGTTTTATAGCTCTCAATCAAGCCTGATTTCAAAAAATGCGTCCTCATGAACGGCTTCTTTTGTGATGATATATCCAATACGGTTGACGTGATGGCGGCCTGATACAAGGTATGTATCTTCGGTTTAACACCTTGTTCTAAATCGGCAATGATCTGGTTTGTGATGCGGCTGTATATATCGTTTTGATTTGCTGTTCTTCGTGACATTTGAAAGCATCCTTATCTGTATTTGCGAGAGTGCAAAACGGGGAAACCAGACGGGTGAATAAGCTGGCATGTCAGGAGAAGTGGCGCGGCACGCAGACCCGTACTTTTCGGGGCGAGTACACGGGCTCTTGACCTGCCTGCGCGCACGGCTAAAAACCCCGCATCTCTCGGACAAATGGATAAGGAGCAAACGACTTGCACAAAACAGCAAGCTTTAAATCAATACGATCTGCCGCATCAGTTCACTTGCCGATAAAACGCATCGTTAAAAGCTAAATTCTGGGTAACTACTCAGCGTAATTTTTATAGTATATAAAAATTACGCTGAGTAGTTACGTTGTTTTTACCCTAAGTGTTCATCTTGGGTCAAGTTCGACATTATTTTACGCATAGATTCACCCTTGAGTATCAGTCGATGAGCGTTGCGCATTAAACGGTCGAGTATGACATCTGCAAGAGTGTTGTCACCGATGGCGGCATACCACTGATCGGTGGGTAGCTGACTGATCACGACAGTGGATGTATCACCGTGTCGATCATCCATAATTTCCATCAGATCATTACGCTGTGCAGGCTTAAGTGTCTCCAGCCCCCAGTCATCGATAATAAGCAACTGAGTTTTGTGATAGGTGCCATCGGCTTTGGTTTGCGTCAGTTCTAGTAGAAGTCGTGATAAGCGATAGTATCGGACACTAAGGAGCGTCTGATTTCATGATGCCGCTTTTTGTTCTTCACACAATAAGGGTCATGCCCCTGCTCAAGCTGTTTCCTGAGCCGTGTCACTTCCGCTTCTGCTCTTGCTTCTTTTAGTGTCAGTAATGGGCATGAACCGATGTCGAGGCGCTTGCGAGTTTCGCCATAGTAGTATCGCATGGTAAAAGGTAATCTTACCTTTTGGCGACACACGGGCGCTTAGCCCGTCACGATCTGCTATAACAAACTCTTTGGTTCTAACCTTTCTGTGTTGGGCTTTTAGCCATGATTGCGTGAGTGCCATCATTCATCTCCATGTCATTGAATTCAATGAATGGGTACAAATTATTTTCAGGTCTGAGATAACACGAATTTTGCACCTAAACTTGTACCTATTCCGTGTAACTCAGCATGACAAACTATGGCATAAGGCGTCAATACGACAACCCAAGACATGATGTAACTTTTTGTTTTTAATGAAGTTACTGTCTTTTGGTGACTCTGGTTGTCTTAGTATTCTAAATCGGGGTGAGAGATGATAGCAAAAGTGCGTCTCCGTTTGATTTCATTGAGAAAGTTGCTATCTGCCATACCCTTAAAATCCGTGTTGTACTTAAATTTGTACTTGTTTGTTAATTTACCTTTTGAAGCAATTTCAAAAGGTGCGTCATGTTACGTGAAACTTAAATTCTTCCCTGACAGCACTCAGCCATTATCTAAATGCTTATGTCTGTTAGAAGTTTTATTAAGCACACTATTATTTCATACCTTAAGCAATCCATAAACTGGCGTGTGTGTTTATAATAGCCAACATATAGATAACAAATGTGGCTTTAAGCCAACATTTCCCATATTTTATAATTGACCTCACCCATAAGTCAATGATATGTTGAAAATATAGAACATTTAACCTATATAAGTGGATTAAAAGAAACTTAAATCATGTCACGCACAAACAAAATAGCGAAAGCCCCACCCGCCGCCGTAGAACTGATATTGATCCAGCTAGGAAAAAACATCCGTACCGCAAGATTGCGCCGCAAGTTGCGGTTGGAGGATATGGCAGAGCGCATTGGTGTTTCGCGCTATGTCATGTCGGATATTGAAAAGGGCAAACCCTCCACTGCTATCGCCACTTATATGGGGGCTTTATGGATTTTGGGGCTATTAGACGATATGTACCTTATCGCTGATCCAGATCATGATGAAGAAGGCAAAATACTGGAAAAATCCCGCGCACCAAAAACCGCAGGGAAACGGAAAAAGGCATTAGATAATGACTTCTGAGCGTGAATGTTTTGTGTATATCGTCTTGCCTGATGAAACTGAGTTTGTCACTGCGGCACGCTTTCGCGTCTCGCGCACCCGTGACGGTGAGCCAGTTGGCGAGCTGGTCTATGGTAAAAGCTACCTGGCCAGAGCCAACGCTGTAGAGCTTGATCCAACGGAACTAAAGCTCAGTAGCACTAAATATGAAACCGCCCGTATGAGCGGTTTCTTCGGCGCTATTCGGGATGCTATGCCTGACTATTGGGGACGGCGCGTGATTGAACGCAATGCTGGGCAAACAGGATTGGAAGAATTTGATTTTCTCATGCAGGGTGCAGATGACAGAGCAGGTGCATTAAACTTTGGGCTTAATGCTGAACCTCCTGCGCCACGCAGCACCTTTAACCGCACCCTTGATCTGGAAAAGCTTCAAGCTACAGCGGAAGCCATTTTAAATGATCAAACGAATGATATAGTCAATCTAGATGACGCACAGCAAGTTCAAGAACTACTGCTGGAAGGAACATCAATGGGCGGTGCTCGCCCAAAGGCTGTTGTGGAAGATGACAACAGCCTTTGGCTAGCCAAATTTTCCAGCCCCCAGGATCGTTGGAATCATCCGCGAGTTGAACATGCTTTTTTAAAGCTAGCCGAACATTGTGATCTTGATGTTGCAGATAGCAAAATTGTTGATGTTGGCGGCAAAGACGTACTGCTTGTGCGGCGCTTTGACCGTGATCATACCGATGAAGGTTATCGCCGACACCGTATGGTGAGTGCGTTAACATTGCTTCGCTCAGAAGAAAGCCCTGCGGCTAAAAACGATTGGTCATATCTGTTACTTGCCGATGAAATTCGCCGCACAAGTAGTCGCCCAGAACAGGACTTAACAGAACTTTATGGACGCATGTGCTTTAACGCACTTGTCTCCAACCTTGATGATCACCCACGCAATCATGCCATTCTTGCTAAAAATACCCATTGGCGTTTAAGTCCAGCCTATGATTTAACACCCACCCCCACTATTGCCCTGGAAAATAGGGATTTAGCAATGGCTTGCGGTTTGCATGGCCGTATGGCGAATAAAGAAAATCTTTTGAGCGGTCATGCTCGCTTTCTCCTCAATGAGGAGAAAGCGAATCTTATCATCGACAATATGATAAACATCGTAAGGTCTGAATGGGACACCTGCTTACATCGTGCAGGAGTCAGTAGTCAAGACTGTGAAACCATTCGCAGTAGCTATATTTATGAAGGCTTTTTTAATCCAATATCCGAATAATAAAATGGCATAAAGCAGGGACTAAACCCCTGCTTTATCATTAAGGTAATCTATTGCCTTTTGCACCTGTGTGGATGCCTTGAAGATAAATTTCTTGTCATTTTTAAGGGCTTGTAACCATGATTTTATATATCTTGCGTGATCGTCCTTTCTTTGCTGTTTAATCTTGGGTGATGTGGGTGCTTGCTGGGATAATGCCGTGGTCGAACGCTTTTTTGGAAGCCTCAAACACGACTGGATATTTAAAATTGCTCAACCAACCCGTGTGAGCATATGAAAAAAGATGTAGCTGCTTACATGAGGTATTACAACCTTGATAGGCTGCATACTACGAATGGTGATCAATCACCAATTAACTATGAAAATTCTTTAAAAAAAGTGTCCGGTAGGACTTGACCAGAACAATGGTCCAAGATGGATAGCTTGAGCCATATTCCCTTTTCTCATTTACCAGTGCAATTTGAAAGCCACTGTTTATGGGGGCTCCACCCTCGTAACGAAAGTCGTGTAGGTTTCGTAAAGACTCATACAGCATTAACAGCAGTTTCAACAACTGAGGGCTTTATATACTTGAAAGTTAGAAAATTAACAAATTAGGCTGTTTTTAATTTATCTAATGGGCATGCCGTATCAGATAAATCAACCGTCCAATCACTAAAATCATCACTTACCGATCTCAGACGTATTACCCCAAAAGCCGCCTCTGAACGACGCAACTTTGCACCAGTCACTTCTTTTACCATTCGTTCGACTGCAGAAGATCTTTTTGTTTTTGATGATAATTGCTTAGGAATAGACGTCAGATAGCTATGCTCAGTAAAAGACGAAATACGATCAACATCATCTATTGTTGGTAACCCCAGAGTTACGGTTCCATGGAGTAATTAACGCGTATGGAGAACCCTTCAGCATTACACTCCAAACTTCATCATGGTGACCGTTTTTCGAACCATGGTGCGCCACTTTAAATATCATTGATTGATTATGCTGCTCATCCCTATTTTTAATAATTGCCCTCCAACCAGTACCATCCTGCCCTTCCTCCTCTAAATCAGCGCCCAATAAAATCCCAAGAGAACCGATTTCTATTAAATTAACCAATGATCCATCGTTTGGTGTCGGCGCTGCTGCCCTGCGTTTTGTATGTCGAAATTTTGGTATTTGACTTGCAAGCGACAACAAAAATCTATCTACTTGCTGATCTGAAGGTGACAAAGCCCACACAGATACAGGACACCCATGTGACAGCTCATCGCTATTTATAGAAAATATCCTGGTATTCGCTACTGCTAATTTTGCTTTACGTTTATTCAGTAAATTATAAACTTTATATATTTCTTTCGCACCTGAACCAGCAATTGTAGTGTTGTTAGTGTTATACCTAGTTATAACACTAACAAACTCACTCTTATTAAAAGCTATGGAGCAGGAAAAGACCGCTTTCTCACACTGCTCAACCAGTTGCGAAAGCCCTCTTATATGATCATCATGCCAGTGAGTTGCAACTATTAATTTAACCGACTCAGCTGGATCAACACCAATAGAATATAAATATTCCAACGCTGCGGGGACACGCTTTCCTGATTCAATGCATGAGTCTACAATGACCCAGCGACCGCTACCTACATGGATTAATACAGACTCGCCATAACCTGGCCCAAAAAGAGTTACCTCTACTTGCGATTCTAAAGGTTGTGAAGAATCTATAGCCAATCTACACCCTCAAGCAAACTTATCGCTTCCTCATCAGCCTCAGATATATCACGCTGAGTCCATTGTGGAAGCCGCCGAAAAACTATATCTGATGAACGCCGCTTTGTGCCATCCTTCTTAATAACATATCCGACCACCCACCTGAATACAGCACCGGGCTCTAACATTTTAAAATCATCACTTCGTAAATCTTGCCTCAGGAAATCAGCCTCTTCATCTGGAGCATCCTTATCAAAAACATCTACTAATCGAGCTGTAAAAGTACTGTCACTAATAGCTAAAACAACGCCTTCCCACTCCTGTAGAGATTGAAATACTTCTACATGAGGCGAGCAAGCACTCTCTATAGGGAGTTTAGAAATTACCGCATTTATACGTTCAGCTATTGGAACGATTTCATTACCAAATGTGCGTGGCAATACGCTCGGTTTACTACTTTCTAAATGAGTATGCTCAAAATCACCATAACCTTCCTCTAACCGCCCAAATTCATCTGCCGTATCCTCGACCTGATCAATTAGATATTCTAAATTCACATTAGATTCACCACCCTTCCACATGGTTTCATAAATGCTTTCGTGAGACCCTGTAGTCAGTGCTGGCTTATACAGTTGTGCAAGTTGATTCATTTGATGATGCTCATAACTTGATCCGCTATCCAAGTAGATTTTTCTGTGGATTTCTCAAAATTATTATTTAACATACCCATTATCTCCATGCAACCCTCAACGTTTTCCAAACTTTCAACAGAATAGTGATCATTAACCTCAACAAGAACACCTGAAGCAACCTTTTTTGATGGCTCAACTTTAGTTTGTATATACCCTTTGACCCTATCATCAACAATAGATTGCTTCATTGTTAATGAAACCATTCCACTAACATCAGTATCGCTTGTTTTCTCTAAATCTTTAGACCATTCGCCCCACGCATCAATTGGTGCTAGCGTATAGCCAATTTTATTTCTTAAATCCACCGAACCAGCATCAAACTCTACTTGTTGATTTATACCCATAGACCAAACCGGTGTATGAATAAGAAGCTCACCAAACGTTTTCATAACAAAGTCATGCAATCGAATAACCGGCGGCTGCTTAACCTCAGCTATAAATCGACTTTTCTCTACCACAATTGTTAGCCAATTGAGATGAAATTTAACTAACTCGCTATGAATAACTTCGATTTCAGCATTTTCAGCTTCAGTTTCTCCAATAACATTATTGTGTGCAAACCAGCCCGGCTTAAAAATCAGTGGATTAAAATTCCCAACTAAAACAATTGTTGTACCAGAGTGAAATGGAGTAATTCTCATATGTTTTTACCGCAAAGAAAAACTAAGTAATAATTGATTCTATCATTCTTTCTTAACATGCATATATAGCTCAAAAAATATCAACTTACCGAGAAATCAACATGTTACCTCAATGCAAAACCAATCAACACTCTACATTAATGCCGCATTTTTACAACAAATGGGTTATATGTACCGGAACAGAGAAAAATAACAAATAAAGACACCCCTTAATTAAAAAAGCTATAACCATGAATTCACCTCAACCTGTTCTTTTATATCAGATCATTCAGAGCAAAAGACACCGGTTCTTCAGCAGAACAGCTTTTTTAACTATGCAACTGTGAATAAATTAAATCTAGACAATAAAATATTATCGCAATACGGGTCCCCACGAAACCCGGCCAACCTCACATATCCTGCGACTTACCATTCTTTACAGAGCCCCTAGACGTATATTCGAGTATCAGGGTACTCGGTAATGTGTTGCCTATCTAGCCAAAAGATAGGAATATATGTATTGGGGGAGTCTATGTCACAGTTAACCGCTGCCCACATATATGAAAATCATTCAATCTTATGCCCTTGATCTATACAATTCTGTAGCAACTGATCGAGAAACTCATTCAGGCTGTTAACTAGCTTCTGATTTATGCCACCATGGTGTTCCGCACTCTGGAATGTCATTGAATCTTAATATGTCATTGCGTTAGCAGTCATTAGCTGCGTGTTAAATAATAACGCGTATATTTTCGTTCACCTGTTTTTTTGAATGCACCTATTTCTACCAAATTTTGTAAATCTCTTGTAGCCGTCGCTCTTGCCGCGTTGGTAATACTGATATAGTTTTCAGCACTTAAACCGCCTTTAAAACCATCAACCCCTTCTCTAAAAACACGCTCAATTACTTTTGTCTGACGCTGGTTTAGCTGATGATCAAATTGCTGATAAAATTTCCCTTTGTAAATTAAAAAATCAATCATTCTTTGCGTGTGGTCTTGAGCCGACAGCACCATATTGCAAAAATAATGAAGCCATTCATTAATCTCTAAATTTCTACTCCCATTTTGCAGAGCGATATAATAGTGTTTTCGTTTTTCTTCGATAGTGGAAGCAATAGCAATTAAGGTGGGTCTACCAAGACTCTGTGATAATACTTTTTCAGATACGGCTCTACCTATTCTTCCGTTGCCATCTTCAAAAGGGTGAATGCTTTCAAAATAAATATGTGCGATACCTGAACGGATTAACGCAGGTAAGGCATTCTCTTGACCCTGCTCGGTCTGATTAAACCATGCTACAAACGTATCCATTTCACTTGACACCTGGGTTGATGGTGGTGCTTCATAATGAACTTTTGGATCATACACTTTACCAGACACAATTTGCATAGGGTCTGCATGAGTACGGTAAATGCCTATATCGTTTAGATCCCTACGTCCATTGGTAAGCATTTTATGCCAGGTAAAAAGCTGTTCATGGCTAAGAGGTGCTTTATAATTCTTATAAAGATCAACCATCATTTCAGAAATGCCTTGCTCGGCAGGAGATACTTTTCGGCTATCTGTTTTCAAGCCAAAATGCTTTCGGATAGATGATTGCAGGGAATCTCGGTCAAGCAACTCACCCTCTATTTCTGAGGTTTTATAAGCTTCATCACTGACAAGAGTAACCGTTAAGGTTTCTTTATCCTCATCAGTAATGTGTTTCATACTGCCAGACATCATTCCGGCTTTATGCAAAAACTGTCTTTCATACTCACGAAAGTCCTCTATCTTGTAGATAAAGTTTGCCCAGTCTTTTTGTTGCCAGTTCCACTGCATGAGTTATAAACCTCTTT
>CAYQXD010000147.1:0-8626 GCA_964421315.1 uncultured Thiotrichaceae bacterium
GCATCTGTGATGGTGACGCAAGGCTGATTTTAATTGCATCAAAATCTTCGGTTTGGCCTGGTTGTTTAATGAGCTTAAGTAAGTCTTTCATTGCCCTAAATCCTGTCTGCTGTATATCGTTAAGTATTTATATATGGTTACGCCACTAGTCAATAAAAGACTAATATGACCTGTGCCTGAAGATTGCCCGCTTAGGGCTTATTCTCCAGTTCCAGCTCAATGTTGATACCTAAAGCACGAATCTCTTTAAGCAGTACATTGAAGGACTCCGGCATTCCCGGCTCCATATGATGGTTACCATCAACAATGTTCTTGTACATCTTGTTACGACCCGCCACGTCATCAGACTTGACTGTTAACATTTCCTGTAAGGTGTAAGCAGCACCGTAAGCTTCCAGCGCCCACACTTCCATTTCACCAAAGCGCTGACCACCGAACTGAGCTTTACCACCCAGTGGTTGCTGCGTTACCAGGCTATAAGGTCCGGTCGAACGTGCATGCATTTTGTCATCAATCAGGTGATTTAGTTTCAACATGTATTTGTAACCAATGGTGACCGGGTTATTAAACGCCTCGCCAGTACGACCGTCATACAAAGTCGTTTGGCCACTTATTGGTAAGCCGGCCAGTTCTAACATACGGTGAATTTCTTCCTCGTCTGCGCCATCAAATACCGGCGTTGCCATTGGCACACCCTTGCGTAGATTGTTCGCTAGCTCCAGAATTTCTTTATCACTAAATGATTTTAAATCGACTTTCTTTTCGTTATGGTTATAAATTTCATTCAGGAATTTGCGGATCTCTGCCACCGATTTTTTCTCATCCAGCATGTTGCTGATAACATCGCCCAGACCTTTTGCAGCCAGACCAAGATGTGTTTCTAAAATCTGACCAACATTCATACGCGATGGTACGCCTAATGGATTCAAAACAATGTCGATTGGGGTGCCATCAGCAGTATGCGGCATATCCTCAACCGGCACGATGATTGACACCACACCCTTGTTACCATGACGGCCAGCCATTTTATCACCTGGCTGCATGCGACGTTTAACCGCAAGATAAACTTTAACCATCTTCAATACACCCGGCGCTAAATCGTCACCGGCGGTAAGTTTGTTTTTCTTTTCAGTAAAGTAGGCATCTAACAGTTCACGTTGCTCTTTATGCTGTTTTGCCAGTTCTTCGATACGTGCATTTTCCTGCTCATCCTTAAGACGAATTTTCATCCAGTCTTTATGATCCAGCTCTTTCAGGTAAACCGCTGTGATTTTATCACCTGACTTGAGACCTGCCGGACCACCAGCTGCCTGTTTGCCGTTGAATACGTTTTCCATACGAGCAAACAGATCTTCTTCAATAATGCGCCATTGCGCATCAACATCTTTCTTCACTGAAATAATTTCTGCTTCTTCAATTTCCATTGCACGTTTATCTTTGTCAACACCATCACGGGTGAACACTTGCACACCGATAACTGTGCCGTAGGTGCTGCCCGATACACGCAATGATGAATCTTTCACATCCGAGGCTTTTTCGCCGAAAATGGCGCGTAACAGTTTTTCTTCAGCGGTTAACTGAGTTTCACCTTTTGGTGTGACTTTACCAACCAGAATATCACCCGGTTTGACTTCGGCGCCAACATAAACCACGCCTGATTCATCCAGCTTGGATAACAAACTTTCACTGACATTAGGAATATCAGCGGTGATTTCTTCCGAGCCCAGCTTGGTATCGCGTGCGACACTGCTTAATTCCTGAATATGGATAGTGGTGTAACGATCTTCTTCAACTACACGCTCGGAGATAATGATGGAGTCCTCGAAGTTGTAACCATTCCATGCCATGTAGGCCACCAGCATGTTTTGGCCTAATGCCAGCTCACCCATGTCGGTTGAAGGACCGTCAGCAATAATATCACCACGTTGTACACTATCACCAACACGCACCAAAGGACGCTGATTAATACAGGTATTCTGATTAGAACGGGTGTATTTGGTCAGGTTGTAAATATCAACACCGGTAGCCGCATCGCCAGCTTCATCTTCATGGGCACGAATAACGATGCGCGAAGCATCTACGGAGTCAATAATACCACCTCGCGTAGCAACCACAGAGGCACCGGAGTCATGTGCAACGATACGTTCCATGCCGGTACCAACCAGTGGTTTGTCTGCACGTAATGTGGGCACGGCCTGACGTTGCATGTTTGAGCCCATTAAGGCGCGGTTAGCATCATCGTGTTCAAGGAACGGGATTAGTGATGCCGCAACAGAAACAATTTGTCTTGGCGATACATCCATATACTGCACCTCAACTGGCGCAGATAGTGAAAACTCATTCAAATGACGACATGACACCATTTCATCTAACAATTTGCCTTTGGCATTCATAGTGGCATTTGCCTGTGCGATAATAAAGGCGCCTTCTTCAATCGCAGACAGGTAG
This sequence comes from uncultured Thiotrichaceae bacterium, assembly GCA_964421315.1. Classification (GTDB taxonomy): domain Bacteria; phylum Pseudomonadota; class Gammaproteobacteria; order SZUA-229; family SZUA-229. Next base: position 2,449 of record CAYQXD010000147.1, read on the forward strand.
TCAATCTCATCCGTTGCCACCCCTTTTACAATTTTACGATAAGGTGTTTCCAGGAAGCCATAGTCATTGGTACGCGCATACACAGCCAATGAGTTAATCAAACCAATGTTCGGCCCCTCAGGGGTTTCAATTGGACAAACGCGTCCATAATGTGTTGGATGTACGTCACGCACTTCAAAACCAGCACGTTCACGCGTCAAACCACCTGGACCTAAGGCGGAAATACGACGTTTATGCGTGACTTCAGATAATGGATTATTCTGATCCATAAATTGTGATAACTGGCTGGAGCCAAAGAATTCTTTCACTGCAGCGGCAACCGGTTTCGCATTAATCAGATCCTGCGGCATCAGGGCATCCTGCTCAGCAGTCGTCAAACGTTCTTTTACTGCACGCTCGACTCGAACCAGTCCAACACGGAAAACGTTTTCTGCCATCTCGCCAACACTACGGATACGGCGATTACCCAGATGATCGATATCATCTACCGTGCCCGTGCCATTACGTATTGAAATCAACTCCTTCATTACTGAAAGAATATCTGAAGTCTCACCCAGGGTTTCACATAAGTCTTTTGCATAATCGTCCTTACGCGCAGAAAAATGACGATGATCATAAAGCACACCCGGACCTTCAGAGCTATCACGTTGCAGGCGACGATTAAACTTCATCCGACCTACTTTTGAAATATCATAACGGTCTTCAGAGAAAAACAGGTTATTAAACAGATTCTCTGCCGCGTCTTTTGTTGGTGGCTCACCCGGACGCATCATACGATAAATCTCTATCTGCGCTTCGAGTTTGGTTGTGGTGCTATCAACCATTAAGGTATTTGAGATAAACGGCCCAGTATCCAGATCGTTGGTGTAGATCACATTAACACTTTTGATGCCTTTTTCCTGAACAAAAGCAATTAACTCTTCGGTGAATTCTGCATTCGCCGGCACCATCACTTCACCGGTTTCTTCATCAATGAGATCCTTTGCCAGCATTTTACCTACTAGGTAATCCAGTGGTGCATTCAACTTCTTGACTTTTTTCTTCTCCAGCAATTTAATGTGGCGCATAGTCACACGTTTGCCAGTTTCAACAATAACCTCCTTACCCGCAGTAATATCAAAACTTGCGGTGTCACCACGCAGGCGCTCTGGCACAATTTCAAAACTTACGCCATCTTTGGTAAAGGTGTATTCAATACTTTCAAAGAAAATATCAAGAATCTCTTCGTTGTTATAACCCAGAGAACGCAACAAAATAGATGCTGGTAATTTACGTCGACGGTCAATACGAACAAACACTGCATCTTTTGGATCGAATTCAAAATCAAGCCATGAACCACGGTAAGGGATAACGCGAGCAGAATATAAGATTTTGCCGGAGGAATGCGTTTTTCCTTTATCATGGTCAAATAACACACCCGGTGAACGATGCAACTGCGACACAATGACTCGTTCTGTTCCGTTGATAACAAAGGTAGCATTGTCAGTCATTAAAGGCATTTCGCCCATAAAGACTTCCTGCTCTTTCACTTCTTTTGGTGTAGTTTGCTTTTTCTTTTCTTTGTCAAATATTTCAAGACGTAAAACCACACGCAGTGGTGCCGCATAAGTCATGCCACGAAGTTGGCATTCTTTAACATCAAATACTGGCTTACCAAGCTTGTACTCAACAAACTGCAACTTCACATGACCTGAATAACTTACTATGGGGAATACTGATTCAAAAGCACCCTGTAATCCAGTTGCTAATCGTTGTGCCGCTGTTTTTTCTGATTGTAAAAAACCACGGAATGAATCAATTTGCATTGATAACAAATAGGGAACATCCAGTACAGCTGGACGCTTACCGAAATCCTTGCGGAGTCGTTTTTTCTCGGTAAAAGAATATGTCATCAGGAATCCTCGAAGTTAATCATAAATTTATCTAAAATTAACGGTAGCTACTCAGCTTACAAACTGAGCTACCACCTTCTATTTTAACTGCTCACTGAGCAGTTATTACTTAGTCGCTATGCAACTATTTCCCCGTACTATTTCCATAGGGAAACAGGAAAAGGCCGGGAAAACACTGCCACAAGTAAACTTGGCAACAGTGTTTCCAGCCTGTCCGGCCGCTGATACCACCAACCCCACAGGGGTCGCCAAGCTCAGCGTGATACTTCTATTTAAGCTCGACAGATGCGCCAGCTTCTTCAAGAAGCTTCTGAACTTCTTCAGCATCTGCTTTAGAAGCCGCTTCTTTAACCGTAGTAGGTGCACTTTCTACCGCTTCTTTTGCTTCTTTCAGGCCTAAGCCTGTGATGGCACGAACGGCTTTAATAACAGCAACTTTAGTTGAACCAAAGCTGGTTAATACGACATCAAACTCGTCTTTTTCAGCAGCAACTTCGCCACCACCATCGGTAGCAGCAGGTGCCGCAGCAACAGCAACCGCTGCAGATACGCCAAATTTCTCTTCCATTGCTTCAATAAGGTCTACAACTTCCATTACAGACATGTTGGAAATAGTTTCCAGAATATCATCTTTAGAAACAGCCATGATTTTCTCCAGTTTTTTGTTAAAAGTTAATAATTAGTGTGTGCAAAGCATCCGTTTCTGCGCGTAAGTTCTATGCGCTTGCCTGCTCTTGATCACGCTTATGATCACATACGGCAGCCACCGTGCGAACCAGTTTCGCAGGGACTTCGTTGATTGTACGTACAAGTTTTTCACCAGGCGCTTTCATTACAGCCATCAACATTGCAATCGCCTGATCGCGTGTTGGCAATTTAGATAGCGCTTCCAGTTGTCCGATAGGTAAAACTTCACCGCCAATTGCGATAACCTTAGCGATTAGTTTGTCGTTATCTTTTGAAAAACTGTTAATAAGTCGAGCAGCTGCACCTGGATCTTCCTGAGAGAACGCCATAATCAGCGGCCCTTTCAGTTCGTCCTGCATACACTCGAACTCTGTACCTTCAACTGCACGTTTTACCAGTGAGTTTTTCGCAACCTTCAGATAAACGCCTTCATCACGTGCTTTAGCACGCAACTCTGTCATATCTCCTACAGTAATACCACGATATTCAGCAGCTACTGCTGAAAGTGCACTGGCGGCAATTGTAGAAACTTCAGCGACAATAGCTTTCTTGCTTTCAAGATTTAGTGCCACTTTAGCTCTCCTGTTGTTAAATATAAAAGTTCATGCCGGGTCTGTATGTAATGAAACACCATCATTAACCCAGCCAAGTTTAAAAGACCATGCAACATGCATAATCCAAAAAGGTGCTTTCTTTCGAAATCCACCATCTACGTAGGAAATTAAGCAAACTTAACCGAAAATATCTCCAGCTGTTCACACCTACGGTCTCTGACGACACCGGCTTAAAAATACACTCGGCTGTCAAATCATCATCATTGCACTTAACTCTCAAGAACAACAATAAATTAATATTTGTAGATTGGGTTAGGCGTAATCTTCCGTAAACCTACACGGATGAAGCTACAAACAAACTCCAGTATGTTGGTTTATGCTAAAAAACAGCTAAGCCAACCTACGATTCTGTACCCACTATTATACGAGCGGATAAAAATCAGGCGTACACTGACTGATCAACAATCAGGCCGGGGCCCATGGTTGTTGAAACAGAAATTTTCTTAAGGAATACACCTTTTGCAGCAGTTGGTTTTGCTTTAATTAAATCAGCAATCAAACTGTCAATATTTTCTTTTAACCTGGACACGTCAAATGTAACAACGCCAACAGAGCAATGAATGATGCCAGCCTTATCTACGCGATAACGAACCTGACCAGACTTGGCATTTTTAACAGCGCCTGCAACATCAGGGGTAACCGTACCCACTTTAGGATTAGGCATTAAACCACGAGGACCTAAAATCTGGCCCAACTGGCCTACTACACGCATTGCATCAGGTGAAGCAATAACCACATCAAAATCCAGATTGCCTTTTTTAACTTCCGCAGCAAGATCATCCATACCGACTATATCAGCACCAGCTTCTTTTGCCGCTTTTGCGTTATCACCATCGGTGAATACCGCTACGCGAACTACTTTACCACTACCATTAGGTAAAACGGTTGCGCCACGGACTACCTGATCACTTTTCTTAGGGTCTAAGCCAAGGTTAACACTGATATCAACTGATTCATTAAACTTAACGGATGAAACTTCTTTTAACAAAGTCAGCGCTTCTTCCAGCGGATATACTTTTTCCCTGTCAATTTTTTCATTAATTGCTTTAGTGCGTTTAGATAACTTAGCCATTAGTTCACACCCTCTGTCTCAATACCCATACTACGCGCACTACCGGCAATGGTACGTACTGCTGCATCCATATCTGCTGCTGTTAGATCCGGCATCTTAGTGGTTGCAATTTCTTCTAATTGCGCACGATTAACTTTACCCACTTTATTTACATGCGGCTCACCGCTACCTTTAGGAATACCAGCTGCTTTTTTCAAAAGAATAGAAGCTGGGGGTGTTTTGGTAATAAAAGTGAAACTTTTGTCGCTATAGACGGTAATAACAACAGGAATCGGCATACCCTTTTCCATGCTCTGTGTTTTGGCATTGAAGGCTTTACAGAATTCCATGATATTAACACCATGTTGACCCAGGGCAGGACCAACCGGTGGACTGGGGTTTGCTTCAGCTGCAGGCACCTGAAGCTTGATGTATGCGTCGACTTTTTTAGCCATTTTACTCTCCCGGGTGCAAACGCCGTACTTAATTCGGGCTCCCCGTTATTTTGCTTAAAAATAAACCAGTGCTTTTAAAAAAGCTCTGATCTTACTACTAACAAAGTTGGCAGTTATCAGTTTGCAGTAAAAACATAAAAACGCTTTTAACTAGCAACTGCAAACTTAAAACTATCTTTTAACCTTTTTCTACCTGGCTAAACTCTAACTCTACCGGTGTTGAACGACCAAAAATAAGCACTGCCACCTTCAGACGGTTGCGAGCATAATCGACTTCTTCCACAACACCATTGAAATCATTAAATGGCCCATCAGTAACACGCACCACTTCGCCAGGCTGATATAAAACTTTTGGTTTTGGCTTTTCAACCCCTTCAGCGACAGCATTGATAATAGTCATCGCTTCTTTTTCTGTAATCGGCGCGGGCTGGTCTTTGGTGCCGCCTATAAAACCCATTACTTTTGGCACATCTTTAACCAAATGCCAGGTTTCATCATTCATTTCCATTTCCACAAGCACATAACCAGGGAAAAACTTACGTTCTGAACGACGCTTAACACCATCTCTGATCTCGACCACTTCTTCAGTAGGAATCAGAATCTGACCAAACATGTCTTCCATGCCGGCAAGGCGAATATGCTCCAACAATGAAGCCTTTACTTTGCCTTCAAAATTTGAATAAGCATGCACAACGTACCACTGTTTTGCCATTAGTTACGTTACTCCTACTGCTGTCGCTGCTGCTTTTATTGTTAATGCCATAATTCCCATTATTATCACCCTGTCACCATCTGGATTCCCCATGCCAGCAACATATCAATTAACCAGAGAAAAATACCAATAATAATTACAGCAACAATAACCATGAAGGTTGTTTGCAGTGTTTCCTGACGCGTTGGCCATACAACCTTGCGCACCTCCATGCGTGCTTCACGACCAAAACCAATTAAACCCTGACCCAAACGCGTGGTTGAACTGATAGCAATAGCCACCATTACCGCAAACACAACGCCCAGCACACGATATAACTGCGACTCAGCCTCGTAGTAATAAAAACCAACAATACCGAACATCAGTACCGCTATTGCTAGCAGTAGCTTGAATGAATCCAGCTTGCTTGTAACCACTTCTTCGGTCTTGGCGACCATTTTAAACACCTGCCATGATTGATTAATAATATTGAGTTAATAATATTGATTAATATTGGCAGGCCAGGAGGGACTCGAACCCCCAACCTGCGGTTTTGGAGACCGCTGCTCTACCAATTGAGCCACTGGCCTATAACTTGCAATATCAGCACTTTCTACATCCCTGTTTCTACAATCCTGTAACTGTAACGGGAGACAAGACCTATGTATTATATGTTATGCGTCACGTCTCCCGTTACATAAATAAGAGTAAATGATTACTCGATAATTTTAGTAACCACGCCCGCACCAACGGTACGACCACCTTCACGAATCGCAAAGCGTAAACCT
>CAYQXD010000148.1:0-8610 GCA_964421315.1 uncultured Thiotrichaceae bacterium
GTTATAGCGCCTGCATTGTTACAATGCAGGTCGACCTGATATGCCGAGATTCTTTCGCGGTTAAGGTGCAAAAGGCGAGACCTTCGGGTTTCGCCTTTTTTGATGTTGTTTTGATTCTCTATTAATTTGTTTGTCTTATTATTGAAAAATATCTGGTTGCTTTATGAAAGTCTATTACGCTCTATTTTTTCTCGGTATTTCCCTGCTGCTTTCTGCCTGTAGCCCACATCCTGCTGCTGGTGTCTGGAAAACAACAGAAGACAATGGTTACGGTATAAGCAGACTGGTGGTTGGTTTTGATGGTAGAGCAGACTTTGTTACCCGCAAACTGAACAATGCCACATGGCACTGTTTCTGGGCAATGTCGGACAAGCGGGAGGCGATTCTGGATTGTACTTCTTCCCTTAATACGGAGCAGGAAGAGCGTTTTATCCTGAGCATTAATGAGCAGGGTTTTGCCCAATTGCAGCACAAGTCGCAACTGGTTGGAACTTTTATGCGACTGAATGAAAGCCCTTCGCCGAGAAAGTAACTGAAGGGCATCTCTAAATGTATTATAAAGCGTTACACAAGTATTGGCAGTCTATGTGAGGTGACACGCTCAAGCACATCCATGTCCATCCTTTGGTTCGTCAACGCCACATCCATGTGGCACTACTGTCGCTCGACTACGGTCTTCCATAACCGCAGACGGTCACCATCATCATAGACTGACAATACTTGTGCAATCATTACACTTTGGTCCCTGAATAAGTAACCTCGGCGGCATTCCTTCATCCACTACGCTATGAATGATGGCGCCATACTCAATTTTAAGCCGGCTATAAACATCACCCAGCGACATGTTTAGGATGTTGGCGGTGATTGCGCGTGCGACACCGGCATGTGCCACCACCAACACATGTTTGCCCTGGTGTTGTTGCAGAATACTTTGGTAAGCATTCCATACCCGCTGCGAAAAACTATTCAGCGGCTCAGCACCTTCTGGTCGATGGTGTACCGGATCTTTATAAAAATGTTTTAAGGCTTCGCTATCCTGTGCCAGTATGTCTCCCGGGGTTTTGCCTTCCCAGACACCAAACCCGATTTCTTTCATATTATCGTCAATACTACAACTTATCTGTAAATCATTCGCCAGTTCCTGGCTGAATTCAAGGCAGCGTTTTAGTGGGGAAGAAACAATATGTTGCCATGGAGGTGTTTCAGGAACAGCTACACGCATTTGTGCCCAGCCTTTTTCAGTCAGTGGGTCATCTACGCCAAAACCACGGTAGCGTCTGCCGCCAACAGGTTCACCATGTCTGATTACGTCGATATAGGTCGTCAATTGAATATTCCACCCAGCGTCATTATTGCAAGAATACTAATCCATACGATGACCGCACGCATTACCAGTGCCTGTGCTGCATAAATGCTGGCGAGTTCGTTGTCTGCTTTTAAATTTTGCATTGCTCCCAGGCCAGTCGAAATCAGTACTTCGTTGTTGCCATGTGAAAAATCGGTGGTGTGGGCGCGGTCTTTGTAGGCGTGATAAGCGCCATCAAAATTACCGATGAGTGCATAACCAGCGGCAAGCAAACGTGCTGGAACCCATGCCATGATTGAATGAATAAATTCTGAAAACTCAGCCAGTTCATCAAAATCAAAATGTTTACTCAATTCTGAAATTAACCGATACAGCATAGCGCCGAATGGGCCTAAAATAACAAACCAGAAGATGGTGGCAAAAATACGTTCATTGGCAACATATAAAATTGCGCGAGTCACATCACTGATTTGTTGATCGGGTGAAGTTGAAGCCGCAGAATCTGTAATGGTGCCGGCATAATGCAATGCTTCATCTTCATCACCTAAGGTTCGGGCATGGATATATGCTTCAATATCGCTGCTTAAACAGGCAGGCCCAAGGCAGTAAATAAAAATGATAACGCCAAAAATAAAACCCGGTAAATTAAACAGGAAATCATGCAGTAGAATTTGTATGCTCAGTAGCAGCGTCACGGGTAAGGCAAGAATGATAATAAATTGTAATGGTGGTAAACGCTTGCCAGTGAAGCGTTGAATTTTCGAGACGTAAAACTCAAACCAGGCCATGTCACGCAAATCGTGCAAATGACGAAAAGTACGATCAAGGAACAGGCCAAGAATAATGGAGATTAGTGCCATGGGTTATAAAAAAAGTTGTAAGTTATAAGTTAACACCAAAAAAACAGCTGTCATCTCGACCAAAGGGAGAGATGACAGAATAGTTAGTTACGATTACAGTTAAAAGCTGTTGTTATGCTGATGTAACTATAGCTGTTTCTATACAAACTACCTTCTAACAGCCATTTATATATTGTTGTAATTTTTGCCAGTCAAAACCGATACCCGGATCTTTTTTGCGATCTGGGGATATTTCACTGTGACCTACAATGTTATCATTAATAGCAGGATAGGCTTTCTGCAAAGCACTGACTAATGCAGCTAGCTGTTGATATTGTAGCTCTTCAAAATTATCACTGTCTGTACCTTCCAGTTCAATGCCAATGGAGAAGTTATTGCAACCTTCCCGCCCCTGATAATTCGACAAACCGGCGTGCCAGGCGCATTCATGGAAGGGCACAAACTGTGTGATTTCGCCGCTGCGTTTAATCAGTACATGAGACGATACCCGCATATCAATAATTTCTTCAAAATACGGGTGTTTGTTTTCATCCAGTTTGTTTTGAAAAAACAATTCGATTGAGTCGCCGCCATATTGACCGGGTGGCAGGCTGATGGAATGGATGACGATTAAATCAATGGCGGTATTTTCCGGGCGAATATCTTTATTTGGTGAGGGGCATTGTTTGCATTCGTCTAGCAGCCCTGTTGTTGTATTTATTTTCATACCGGGATTATAACTGTAGTAAAAAACGGGAACAGATCTATTTTGAAAGGCTAAAATAGATCTGCCCCCAGGGGAGTTATCAAGTAAAATCCGCTACCTCTATGACGTACTTCCAGCAGCAAACAGTAAATAAATCTGGTTTAAATCCACAACAGCACAAGGCGGCTCGCACCATTGATGGCCCGATGCTGGTACTGGCCGGTGCCGGCAGTGGTAAAACCCGCGTGATCACCGAAAAAATTGCCTATTTGATTGGTGAATGTGGCATCTCGCCTTCGCGTATTGCGGCGGTGACGTTTACCAATAAGTCTGCCCAGGAAATGAAAAGCCGGGTAAAAAAACTGGTGGGTGGCAAAGCCAGTCGTGGCCTGCGAGTCTCGACTTTTCATCGCCTGGCATTAACCATTCTGCAAAAAGAGCATGCAGCACTGGGCTATAAGGCAGGCTTCTCTGTGTTTGCTACAGCGGACTGTATTACGGTATTGTCCGAACTGTTGAAAGTGACCGGTGAGCGTGGTCTGGATGCAGCAGAGTCTGCACATTGGCAAATATCGCAATGGAAAAATGATGGCATTATGCCTGACCAGGCTATTTTAGTTGCAGAAGATGATCAACAAATGAGAATTGCCAGGTTATACAGGCAGTATCAGCGACAACTGCATGCCTATAATGCTTTTGACCTGGATGACCTGATTTTACAAACTGCACACTTGTTTAAAACACATAAAGAGATACTGGAAAGCTGGCAAAATAAGATTCATTATCTGCTGGTAGATGAATATCAGGACACCAATGCCATGCAGTACGAGCTGGTTAAAATGCTGGCGGAAAAGCGTCAGTGTTTAACCGCGGTAGGGGATGATGACCAGTCGATTTATGCCTGGCGGGGTGCGAAACCGGAAAATCTGGTGCAGCTATCGAAAGACTTTCCCACATTAAAAGTCATCAAACTTGAGCAGAACTACCGTTCAACGCGCCGCATTTTAAGACTTGCCAATGAATTAATTAAAAACAATCCCCACGTTTATGAGAAGAAATTGTGGAGTGATTTAGGCATGGGTGATGGTATTCGCCTGATTCAATGCAATAGCGAAGAGGATGAAGGCGAGCGGGTCTGCATGGAATTGCAGTCACATAAAATTCAAAATTTAACGAAATATAAAGATTACGCAATATTATATCGCGGTAATTTTCAGGCGCGCGTGTTTGAAACCTATTTACGTGGTTTGCATATCCCCTATGTGGTTAGTGGTGGCATTTCCTTTTTTGAACGCACCGAAATAAAAGACATCGTAGCTTATTTACGGTTACTGGTTAATCCGGATGATGATGCCGCTTTTCTGCGGGTAATTAATACCCCGCGCCGCAGTATTGGTGCGGCCACTCTGGAAAAACTGGGTAAATATGCCACCAAAAGAGAAGTCAGCATGTTAACTGCCTGCAGTGAAGTTGGACTGGAAAGCCGAATTTCCAAAACAGCGTACAAAAATCTGTCCATATTTACTGACTGGTTATTACGCCTGGCGCATCGCGCGGAAGATGAACCGGCCACTGAAATCACCCGGCAGTTACTTGATGATATACATTACGAAAGCTGGTTGCGTGAACAAAGTAAAGATATCGAAACCTTCGAGCGACGCTGGAAAAACGTCATGGAACTGATGGACTGGTTATCACGTCTGCAGAAAAAAGACTCGGATGCCAGTGTTGCCGAACTCATGGCGCAGTTATCTTTGATGGACATTTTGCAGCGCAATCAGGATGAAAGTGATCTGGATGCAGTGCAGTTGATGACCCTGCATGCTGCTAAAGGTCTGGAATTTCCGCACGTATTTTTAGTGGGTTTTGAAGAAGAGTTAATCCCGCACGCAACCAGTATTCAGGAAGACAATATTGAAGAAGAGCGCCGGCTGGCTTACGTGGGTATCACCCGTGCAGAAAAAACCTTAACCATGACCATGGCGCGAAGCAGAAAGCGTTATGGCGAAAGAGTTATTTGTGAACCGAGTCGTTTTCTTGATGAGCTGCCAGAAGATGAAATTGAGTGGTTAGGTGGTAAAGCTTCAAAAGAAAAAGCCACACAGGACAAAGGCAAGGCGCATCTGGATGGCTTAAAAGCGCTGTTAGGTTAAATCAGGAACGACAGGCTCCTGATTATTGCATATTAATCATTGCATAAGTAAATACTGTGCTCAAACTATTTATGGTCGCAATTAGTGGGAGTGGAAACAGTTATTTTGTGCTCACTGTTGTTTTGGCGGTTCAGTTCGGTCCACGAATAAATTTCTGTTGAAGCCGGGTCACAGGACTGACAGCTGGTACCGCAGGATGCGGTTGTGGCGCTTTTTTCTACTTTACCTTTACGAATCCACACCTCAAGCATGCCACGGACCGCATCGGCATTGGTGTCAAAGTGCAGCGCAATGTCGCTAAGTGTGCATTGACCACGTTGTTTGAGGTAGTTACGGATATCTGCCAGTATCATTTTGTCATCCTAAACCTGCTTCTGTTGCCTCAACGTTCTCACGTGTTTCTTTGTGCGCCCATAGGCGCAGGCCGTATATCAGCGCGGTAAAGAAGATAACAACACCGGTTAACCATAAACCTGAAAATAACGGGTGTTGTGAGAAAGTGGCAATTTGGTAAAAGCTGGTGGCGGTTATATAGGCGATAGCGGTTGTCCATGCGGCAACAAATACCGCCCAGTTTGTACCTGCCTCACGACGGATAGCACCGATGACAGCAACACAGGGAAAATATAGCAGGACAAATAACAGGTAAGCAAAAGCACCTGCCTGGCCATCGAAGCGCTTGATCATAGCGCCAAAGGTTGCATTGTCTACTTCCTGTGCTGCAGCGGCCGCTTCCAGTGACTCAATATCACCGACATTCATTTGCAATGGGTCGGTAAACATATCGGTAACTGCTGCCAGGTTTTCTGGAACGGTGGCGGCGGCATCATTAATGGCCTGCCAGAAATCGAAGGCTTCTTCGCTCGCAATCTCCCCGGCTTCTTCCCTGGCAAGTTGTGAGTATAATGTGTCTAAGGTGCCAACCACCACTTCTTTGGCAAGCACACCGGAAATGATGCCTAATACCGCTGGCCAGTTGTCTTCTTCAATGCCCATCGGCGCAAACACTGGAGTAGCGGTTTTGCTGATAACCGCCAGTACCGATGATTCTGAATTGTCATGGGTAATCGTGCCATCCGTGCCAATGGCGCTAAGTACATTAATAATTAAAACCATTACGATAATAATCTGTCCGGCTTCTTTGATAAACAGGCGAACGCGATCCCATGTGCGCAGTAAAATACCTTTAACGGTTGGCAGGTGATAGGGTGGCAGTTCCATCATGAAACCACTGCTTTCGCCCGACAAAATGGTGCGTTTCATTAAGAAGCCAGTGAGTACAGCCACAGCGATGCCAATCAGGTAAAGCGCGAACACCAGATTTTGTCCATTTGTTGGAAAGAAAGCAGCGGCAAACAAAGCGTAAACCGGTAGTCGTGCGCCGCAGGACATAAACGGGTTCATCAATATGGTCAGTTTGCGTTCACGTTCGTTTTCCAGGGTGCGTGTTGCCATCACCGCCGGTACATTGCAGCCAAAACCAACAATGAGTGGCACAAACGCTTTGCCCGGCAGGCCAATGCTGCGCATGAAACGATCCATGACGAAGGCGGCGCGTGCCATGTAACCGCTGTCTTCAATAGCCGATAAAAATAAATATAGCGCGGCGATAATCGGGATAAAGGTGGCAACAATTTGAATGCCACCGCCAAGACCATTGGCGAGAACAATGCGTAAAAACTCAGGCGCACCTGCGCTGCTTAAAATGGTAGAGAAGCCATCAACAAAAATGGCACCGGCAATGCCATCAAAAAAATCAATAAAAGCGCCACCAATATTAATGGTGAACATAAACATTAAGTACATCACCAGCAGGAATACTGGAATGCCGAAAATCGGGCTTAAAACCACAGTGTCAATTTTATCGGTAAGGGTTTTGCCGACTTTGCCTTTTTCTTTGATAACAGTTTGTGCTAATGCATGGGCATGACTGAAGCGGCAGTCTGCAATATGAATATCCGCATCCTCGCCAGCGCGTTCTTCAATGGCGGTTTGCCATCGGTTTACTTCATCAAGTACTGATGCGTCATATTGTTGCTCGGCATTGCTTTCACTCTCCAGTAGTTTAAGTGCCAGCCAGTGCAGATTATCTTTGGCGGTGCGATTGCTGGCTGTGACCGGGCTTTTTTCCAATAGTGGTAGTGCTAGTCGTGGAATTAAATCGGCAATCGCCTGCTCAACAATTTCATCATGTGCCAGTCGAAAGCCGCCGCTGTGTTCGCCGGTGATAACGGCAAGTATTTTTTGTTTGAGAAGATCCAGGCCCTCACCACTGACCGCGACCACAGGCACAACCGGGCAGCCCAGTTCCTGTGACAGCTTTTTAACATCGATATCAATGCCGCGTTTACGCGCCACGTCCATCATGTTCAATACCAGTACAATGGGTACGCCCATCTCCAGTAATTGCGCGGTGAGATAAAGGTTGCGTTCTAAATTAGCGGCATCAACCACATTAATAATGAGGCTGGCATCACGTGATAATAAATAATCGCGAGTGATTTCTTCGTCAATCGAACTGGCATCAAGGGAGTAGATGCCGGGCAGGTCGTAGACCGTGATGTTACGTTGCTGGAGTTTGAATGAACCCTGTTTGCGATCAACAGTGACACCGGGCCAGTTTCCGGTTTTCTGGCGAATGCCGGTAAAGGCATTAAATAACGCAGATTTTCCGCAATTGGGATTGCCCGCAATGGCAATAGTCAGTGAGTTAACGTCAGAAGTGTCGGCTTCTTTATTCGAGTCAGCGCAGCAGCCCATGTGATTAATTTTCGAGGGGCTCTACCAGTAATTTTTCTGCCATGCCGGGTCCCAGAGCAACACGGGTGCCAGCATTTTGAATGACGACACTTTTGCCGCGATGATTAAGCATATTAACCACGGTGCCAACACGCAAACCTAGCGATAACATACGTCTCACCATTTGTTTGCCACCGTCAATGGAGGCAATGCGTCCGCTACGGCCGTTTTTCAGGGTAAGAAGGCTGGTTGTGGGTTCTAAGTTGGTCATAAGTAGAAAGACAATTGTTAAAGAGAATCGTTCTCATTCGTGATTGCTTTATATTAGACCTATCTTAAATAGAATGCAAGAAACACCGTGACCTAAAGAAGGTATATTATGTTAGCGGTTTAAACAGGTTTGGCGTTTTTGAACTCGACAGCGTAGGGCTAAAATTCAAGAATATTCAATAGGTTATAAAAGAATATCAAGTCTTGATGGTTAGAAGGTAGGTGAAAATAAAAAAATGGCCAATAAATCAGCAAAAAAATATTCACTGCAAATTACCATAAGTGCGTTATTTATCAGCATCAGCCTCGTTTTAGGCATTATTCTGAGCTGGCAGAGTTTTAATAAAACATCCGATATTATGCTTAACGCAGCGGATGGTTTGCACGAAAGAATCGCCCACGAACTTGTTCTTGATTTTAAAGCAAGTTATGGCCCAATCGTGGGCAGGTTAAGGCAGTTCAGGGCTATTTTTCATGTGTTAGTTTTGATCGGCAGTGGTTGCCATTTTGTGTCGATATTTTTCAGCCCCGGATAATTTGCTCTAGGAGCTTGTCCGAGAATAGAAATCGTAGCGAAAATCACAGAGAAGCCATAAG
>CAYQXD010000149.1:0-8364 GCA_964421315.1 uncultured Thiotrichaceae bacterium
GCCTCAGCCACGGCCTCTTTAATTTCCTGTACCTGCCATTCATTATTCTCCAGGAACAATTTGAGTGCTTGCATAGCGAGGTATGCCTTTGATCGGTTGGTCGCTCCTGCTAAATTTGTGAGGCGGTCATTGGTTTCATCATCAAGACGAAGTGTCATCGTTGTACTCATTATGATTCTCCTGCGTTCACTTGCATTCAGCATGACACTAATGTCTTGTTGGGCATGAATATTTTTGGCGCACGTAGGTTGGTTTCATTGATTAGTTTTCCGGTTGAATCACTTTCAGCCCGGGGATTTTTTTAAAATCAGAAATATTACTGGTGAGTACTGAGCAGCCATGTGCAATACAGGTGGCGGCTATTTGAAGATCGTGGACATTGCCTGTAGTTTTGGCGCGAGGTCTGAGGAAATGTGCGTAAAGCTCGCTATAGCATCTGGCCACCTTTTCATTAAATTCTAAAACGGGTATCTTTGCAATAATACCTTCTACGAAGGCAGATCGTTGAATTCTAATGCCGGTTATCTTAGCAAGATGCACGCCCACAAGTAACTCTGAAACGGTGACAGCGGCTATAAAAACATCACCATTTTCTGACATAAAATCCAGCTGGCTTAAATCCAGACGACCATTTTCAGCGTCAATAAAAACATTGGTATCAACGACTATGTCCACGGATTCTCCGGCAATACTGCGTGGCCTCTTATGGTTTCGATGTCATTTGCCATTGATGGCGCATCTGTACCCAGGCGTGGTAAAGATTCAATTAGTTTGCTCAGCTCATTAACAGGTAGCCCGGCTTTTGGAGGAGGGCTTAGTTCTGCTACCGTTTGCCTTCCTTTGGTGATGGTTAAGCTATGGCCGCTTAACCTTACCTCGTCAATAACGCCGGCAAGATTTCTTACCAGGTCGGTGGTGGTAATTGTGTCATGTGCAGATTTGCTCATTAGTAATGCCTGTTAATGTTAATAATATGTATTATATGTATAACACATATAATGTGCAATTTATATTTGGTTGGGGTGAGGCACAAACCCCAACAATAGGCGCTGTGGCCAATGCCAGTAAGTTAAGCGGTAACGTTCGTCACTTTTAGCCGGAATCCATCGGGCAGCGGGTACAATGCCTATTACATCAGGCTCTGCCTCTCATGGATTCCCGCTAAAAACTGCGGGAATGATGGCAAAAGCCTTAACTTACTGTCATTGGCACTGTGGCTGCATGTTGGGGTTCGTGCCTCACCCCAACCTTGGGCTAGCTTGTATTCCGATCTTCCAGATGAATGAGCGGTATCATGCTTTTATGGAGTACAGCAAATACCACCACCTGTTGTTGGTATGGTGTGTAATAAAT
This sequence comes from uncultured Thiotrichaceae bacterium, assembly GCA_964421315.1. Lineage (GTDB taxonomy): Bacteria > Pseudomonadota > Gammaproteobacteria > SZUA-229 > SZUA-229. Next base: position 1,354 of record CAYQXD010000149.1, read on the forward strand.
CACATGACTGGCATGAGGAAAGCTAAAAACATCTGCTCCAACCTCAAGGTGTTGTTTTCCAATTGCTGGTGCTTCTGATAAAAGTTTGATGGTTTGTCTTAACTCAAATAGATATTTTTGTGATTGAATCTTTCCCCATTGATTAAGTGTATAACGACGAATTTCGATGAGATCTGCTTGAGCATCTGGTGTAAGCCGGTATGCCGGTACGTTAATCATGTTGCCCTGATTCTAGTTCATCAAAAAATGACTCACCGTCTACCATATTACCATTATGAATGTCGTCTTTAGCTTTAGCTGCTTTGGACTGCAATAACTGTAGCTTTAGAGCTTCGATACTTTTATATACATCCACAGAGATAACGACAGCAACGGGTTTACCATTCCTGTTAATTTGAATAGGTGCGCGTTGCGCTTTCAATAACATATCGCCAAATTGTGTTTTGGCTTCATTTGCTGACATGGCCTGCATAAGTTTTCTCCTTTAACATCGTTTGTTTCGTTTATTATAGCCTATTCGTTCGATTTGAGTCATATATACACTAATCAACCTACGGGCTGTAAATGACAATGTGGTTTTTTTTGATTTCGTCTTTGAATGAATCCGGAATACTCGACCAGTCGAGGATATCAATTAATATCGGGATGTTGCTGTTTATTATTGAGTCTTTAAACTTAGTGAATGCACCAGGTTTTGATGTTTTTTGGTGTACTACCAGATCCAGGTCGCTGGCTTCGTGGTTTTGCTGGTTTATTCGACTTCCAAAAACCCATATTTCAGCATCAGGAATTTGTTCTCTAATTATCCTGTTTAACGTGTCCAGGTATTTAACAGGGAAGTCAAGATGTTGCATGGTCTAATTTATCTTTCAGGTTTTTAGCGTCTTGAATAAATTGTGGCAGTAGTTTGAGTGTTTTTTCCACAAATTCTTTTCCATAATCGTGAGCTGTTGTGTTTCGATTATCTCGATATATAAACCAGCGCTCTGTTTCTTCCAATGTTAATAATCCATGTTTGCTGGCATTTCTGAATATTTCTTTAAAGACTAGCTGATCGACTGCTCTCGGTGTTGCAAAATAAGGTTTAAGTGCTTTTTTAAGAAGTTTGCCTGATGTTTCCAGTGTTAACTCAAAGCCTTTGATTGATGCATTACGAAATATGTCGTAATCAATGCTGCCTTCAACTGCTGAATTTAGTTTTTGAGTCGCCCCTTCCAATGTTTGAATACAGCGTTCCAGGTGTTCAGTGTTAAGTTTCATTAAATTAGTTTATCAGCGATATTAAATTAATTATATAAAAATCACTGCTTTCCTGTTAACTGCGGGAACTCGTAGGTTGGGGTGAGGCACAAAGCCCAACGAGTTTATCTGTTGCGGGGTTCCGTCCTTTGGTTCGTAAACGGCACGTTCATGTGCCACTACTGTTGGGCTTTGTGCCTCACCCCAACCTACGGGCAACCTTATGTATCGGTTTATTATTGGTTGAATAGCATTATAGGCTTTTGCAATAATACTTGACATTGAAATTTATTGGGAATATATTCCCATTTACGGCATACAGCATTAACACCAGGGGGAGTAAAGAAAATGAATAAAATCAAACCAACCATTTACGCTAACCATCCGGCATTCATTACCTTTGTTTTTTTTCTAACGCTTTGTGTAACCAGCAGTGCGTTTGCAATAAACGTTAAAAAGGCTACGTTGTCTGGATCCACATTAAGTATAGAGGGCAGTGAAGCTGAGAACAATGCTGCTATTTTAATTGATGGGCAATTAGGGGGTAATGCGGATGATAGAGGCAAATACCGCTTTAAAGTCACCGCTTACAGTTCGTCGAGTTGTATAGTGCAGGTGAGTGATGGTGTTACCAGTGCCAGCCGATCTATTTCCAACTGCAATCCTGCATCACCACCTCCGCCACCACCGCCTCAAAATAGTGCGCCAGTGGCTAATGCTGGTGCCAATATAACAATTCAGGATGTTGATCTTAATGGCGTTGAAATGGTCACTCTTAATGGCGCGGCAAGCAGCGACCCTGATGGTTCGGTGGTTAGCTGGTTGTGGGCTGAAAGTGGTTTACAAATAGCCAGTGGTGTCAGCGCACCATTGAGTTTTAGTTTAGGTGTTCACAGTGTTGAGTTAATGGTAACTGACAATCAGGGGGCAACGGCAGTTGATACCATCATTGTTTCAGTTGTAGCGCCTTCGACACCACCACCACCTTCATTACCGCCTCTGGTGGCTGATGCAATTTTAGAATCCAATCAGATGCATTCGGGCTCTTTTGATCCGGCTCTGATGGGCTGGAGTGTGGATTCGGCGGGTGATGTTAACGGTGACGGTTTTGAGGATGTTATCGTTGGTGCCAGGGGATGGGATACGCCAGGTGGTTTATTTGACGAGGGTGCGGTGTTTGTCTTCCTTGGTAGTGCCAATGGTATTGTTGGTTTTGATCCGGCCACAGCGCATGCGATTATTCAGTCAACCGAAGCCAGCGCAGAATTTGGTTCCAGTGTTGCCGGTGCCGGTGATGTCAACCGTGATGGTTTTGATGACATTATTGTCGGCGCGCCATTGGCATCACCTTCAGGTCTGGGGGTATCGGGTGCAGCTTATATTTTTCATGGCGGCCCTCTGGGTATCACTGCCACCAGTCCGGCAGATGCCAACGCGGTGCTTGAATCAAAGCAAATTGAAGGCCATTTGGGTAGAAGTGTTGCCAGTGCTGGAGACGTTAATGGCGATGGTTACGCTGATGTGATTGTTGGTGCGACGCTTTATGGCGAACCGTTTGATCCGCCGATTCCAAATCAGGGTTCCGGTCGTCAGGGTGCCGCTTTTGTTTTCCTCGGCAGTGCTACTGGCATTGTTGGCAACCAGCCAGCCAATGCACATGCACAGTTGGTGCCATGGGCGACAGGGTCGCCACAACAGGTGAGTTCTCAATTTGGTGCCAGTGTTGCCGGTGTCGGTGATGTTAATGGTGACGGTTATGGTGATATTTTGATTGGCTCGCCTGCCTGGAATCAGTCACGCACCTGGCCGGGGCTTGATACGGGTAACCCACCGGAGGAGGGAGCAGTGTTTCTGTATTATGGTAGTGCTTCAGGTATTACAGGTACTAATGCCACCAATGCCAATACCAGAATAGAAGGCAACCAGCTAGGCGCTTTTTTTGGCAACTCAGTATCAGCAGCAGGTGATGTTAACAGAGATGGTTTTGCTGACATTATTATTGGCGCTGTTGGTTATCCTGCCGGTGACCCATTGCTGGGGGCGCAGAATGGTGCCGCCTTTGTTTACCTGGGTGGGCCTGCTGGTATTGTAGCGACCGATCCATCGCAGGCGCATGTGTCATTTCAGGGTGCTGCACTTGCCGAGTGGCTTGGCCGTAGTGTTTCCGGTGTCGGGGATTATGATGGTGATGGCTTTGATGATGTGATAATCAGCGCCAGAAACTATCCGGGCAGTTTAAACAATGAAGGTGTTTCGTACATTTTCCGTGGCGGTTTAAACGGTATTGTTGGTACCGGCCTGGGTGATGCCTATGCCCGTATTACCTCAAACCGGGAAAATGCTGATCTGGGCTTTAGTGCCAGGGGAGCAGGTGATATTGATGCAGATGGACGGGCAGATATTATTGTTGGGGTAACCGGTTACAGTAATGGTGAAACTAAAGAAGGCGCGGCTTTTGTTTATCTGGGCGCACCGTCACTTCTTCCACCGAATCAGGTCGCAGTTGCCAATGCAGGACAGGATGCGACTCTGCTAGATAATGATAACAATGGTGTTGAACTGGTTACATTAGATGGCAGTGCCTCTTTCGATGTTGATGGCAGTATTGTGTCTTATGAATGGCGTGAAGGCGCAACATTGTTAGGCTTAACGGCCACCATTCAAGCATCGCTGGCTATCGGTGACCACCTGATAACACTTACCGTCACCGATAATAGCGGCGACAGTTCGAGTGATCAGGTGCTGGTGCGGGTTATTACCGGTGCAGCAAATCTTCGACCTGTTGCAAACGCAGGCCCTGATCAGACAGTAACGGATGACAATGCTGACGGCTTCGCCACCGTAACACTTGATGCAAGTGCATCCACTGATGCTGATGGCACAATTGTTAGATACATATGGCAGGAAGGTACAACTATCCTGGGAACAGGAGCGGTGCTTAATGTATCACTGGCTGTTGGCGTACATAATATTCTACTGCAGGTGAATGATAATAGTGGCTCAGGTGCGCAGGATGCGGTTGTGGTAACGGTTAATCAGGGAAGCGCCCCACCACCGTCTGCACCACAGGGTGCGATTAGCCTGGTGGCTTCCGCTGTGACGCTGCGCGGTAATGACGTTACCTTCACAGTGACATTAACCAATACGGGAACCACAGCAATCACGCAAACCCAGTTAGCACTTGCGGTGTCACCACGTAATCTCATCAAGAACCTGCAACCGGGTGGTGTTATTGCGGTTGCTGATATTCCTGTTGGCGGTAGTGTAACGCGTAGCTGGAGTGGTAGTGCAGATAAAGAAGGCAGCGGTAGTATTACGGTAGAAGCCTTAAGTAATGGTCTCAGTGTTGATGCCATGGTGACTGGCTTAACGGTGCTTAAGTAACGATAATCTCGACTAAAACCACTGTCATCTCGACCGGTGGGAGAGATCTTATACCACGGTGGTACAAGATCTCTCCCACCGGTCGAGATGACAAAGCCTGGTTTCCCAACGGCTATTTGAGCCCGTAAGCTGAGCTGATATTGTGCTATTATCAATATCGTAAATGTAAATGATACCAAACAGACTTTATTTCTTTAATTACTGGTGTACCTTATGAAACATTTACTGTTCGCATCCTTCCTGTTTTCTACTTCTCTTTTCGCTCACGCTGGGCAAACTAACAACCCTGCAGAGTGTCTGGAAATGTACCGGACTTATTTGATGGATCAAAATGCCGGTGAATCACAAGCTAAGCACGTGCCTCTTAATTTTACCAATACCTGCCTGCCCGATTCCGCACGTAGTGAAAACCCGCAATATATTAAATTAATGCAATTAATGCAAGGTGATAAACAAATCGCTGCATTAGAAGCGCGTTTACTGGAACGGGGCTTTATTGATTTAATGTAATAAACACCGTTATCTCGACCAGAGTGAGAGATCTTACCACTGTAGAATAAGATCTCTCACTCTGGCCGCAATGCCAGTCTTGTAGGGTGGATAAGTGAAACGCATCCACCAATATACTCTGTAAAAGGTGGATGCGTTTCACTTATCCACCCTACGAGTCCACAGTAGCTTCTCTGTTTTCGTGCAGCCTCCTGCCTGGTAAGACTCAAGACATCTCCAGATGACAGTCATGCAAAAGATGCTTTGTGTGTAAGCCTCATTTATACTTATATTGATAGTATAAATCACAGGTGTTTTTATGAAGCCGGGTAAACTGATACAGTTTATTTTAATCGTATCTATTTTTCTCATCAGTAAAGAGGTCATTGCCGAGCAACTGACCAGTTACGCCTTTGTCAATGATGATGCCACCTTGCGTATCAAACGGAAAACCATTCACCTCTACGGCATACACATCCCAAAAACCAGTCAGAACTGTAGAACCAGCCAGCACCCACCGGATTGTGGCTCACGCGCTGTATTGGCACTGAAATTTAAAGCTAAGCGATTTGTATCATGTGAAATCATCAGTGAAAATCCTAATGGAAGCCTGACGGGGTTGTGTCGGGTAAATTATTCTCATTTTGAAGAAGGTGATGATTTAAGTGCCTATTTGTTAGAGCGAGGTTGGGCGGTGGCATTGCCTGATGCGCCTATTGAGTATCACACTCTTGAGAAAATTGCGCGATCACGGGGCATGGGTGTTTGGGGGTTGGCGGTTGACCGGCGATAATGAACTAACCTCCAAACCTAAAACCCCAGCAAGCCGTCACAATGTCTACTCCATCCTCTCCGTTCTTTGGTTCGTAAACGGCACGTCCATGTGCCACTACTGTTGGGGTTCGTTACTCATGCAACAAGCCACCGTAGATAAACTCGTTGGGGTTCATAAAAAATCACCCCAACCTACGGGCTGACCAGCAAAACGATGTTGTCTGAGCACAGCAATAACAACAGGCAGGAAGAATAACCACCAGCTCATGGAACCACCATGACCGGCAACCACAATATTTGTTTCAACAGGTAATAAAACAGGCTCATGTTGATCGTCATAATAACTGTCTTCTAAAGGCAGTGCATTTAATGAAGCATCATCGTATGAGCCGTAGCTTAACAACCAGTGGTTTATGTCTGCATCATACAATTCAATTCGAATATCGTAATAACCCGGTGGAAAACCATCGGCAAGTTCTGTTTCAATAACAAAGGTATCTGCTTCACTGTCAAGATGAATATGATAGTTGTCACTGGTGGCATAATGATTCCAGGGGCCGCCTTCAAAACTCAGGTACAATCTGGCGTAAATATAGGCGGTATTATAAATAGTATCGGCATCAATACTAATGCTGAAGCGGTGATAAAAACCATTTTCATTAAAATCGCTAATCAGCAGTGTTGTTGCATCATAAATGCTTATTTCACCATGGTTGTTATAATCACTGCTGACAACATGTAATGCTTTTACCGTAGACTCTAAACGGAAGCCCTGTGTGTTCAGCATCGGCATAATGTCTGCATCGACCTGTCTGAGTTGTGTATCTTTAGTGGTTTTATCAAGTTCAGTGTTTTTAATAAAACTGATTGATTTAGATGTGCGACTGCTTTCGTTGGTTGCTGCCATCAGCGGGGCAGATAACACAAGCAGCAGTGTCCACAAAACTGTCCATAAAATAATTTTGGCAATGATTTCTGTTGTTAATTTGAATGGCATTGAATTCTCCTGCTTGTTTAAAGTACAGGGTAATTTCAACATTACATGGCTGAACAAGGGCTGAACGAAAGGGAAATCTACGTTCTTTTAATATGACACAACACAGCTTGTAAACTGGGGTGAGGGGG
>CAYQXD010000150.1:0-8003 GCA_964421315.1 uncultured Thiotrichaceae bacterium
CGATTCCAGCGCGTAATATATCATGCATATTAAAAGCACCGATTAATTTATTATTTTCATCGGTAACTAAAAAACCATTTATGCCTTTGTCGTCCATTATTTTTACTATGCTTGCTGCCAGTTCGCTGGCGCTTGTTGTGCGGCAGTTTCTGGTCATGACATTGCTGATAGCTGTTTTATGGACATTAATATTTTTATCCAGTGAGCGGCGTAAATCGCCATCGGTGTAAATGCCCAGTACCTTATTCTGTGCATCGACAATGGCGGTCATTCCCAGGCCTTTTTTGCTCATTTCCAGCAGTGCTTTAGAAACGGTAGCATTTTCTAGCACTTTGGGAATGCGTTCGCCGGTGTGCATAATATCTGCTACGTGCAGTAATAAACGCCTGCCCAGGCTGCCGCCGGGATGAGAAAGAGCAAAGTCTTCAGCAGTAAAACCTCTGGCCTGAAGCAGGGCAACAGCAAGCGCGTCGCCCATAACAAGCGCAACCGTGGTGCTGGAGGTTGGGGCCAGGTCGTGTGGGCAGGCCTCTTTGCTAACGCTGACATCCAGGTTGATATTAGCCTCGGTTGCCAGGATGGAGCGTTTATCACCGGTCATGCTGATTAAGGGTACACCAAAACGTTTTAAAATAGGGATGATGGTAGCAATTTCTGCAGTATTACCGGAATTGGATAAAGCAATAACAACATCGTTTTTGGTAATCATGCCCAGGTCGCCGTGACTGGCTTCACCTGGGTGGACAAAAAATGCCGGGCTACCGGTGCTGGCAAGCGTGGCAGCAATTTTGCCACCTATATGGCCAGATTTTCCCATGCCGGTAACAACAATGCGGCCTTTGCAACTCAGTAGTAACTTGCAGGCATGGTTAAAGTTTTCATCAATCCGGTTCTGTAGTGCAGTAATTTCAGCCAGCTCGGTAGCAACAACGTCACGGCCAAGCTGCTGGAAGTCGGTTTTATTGGTTGAGGACATAGTTTCTTCTCTAATAGTCTGTTCAATTACGCATTAATGCTAAAAAATAACAGCATTTGATAGGCAATGAAAGCACTTAATAATAAACCGCCTTCTATTCGATTAATTCTACCTCTTGATCGAAAGCCATAGACCATAACAAAAAGTAAAAGGGTGAGAATAATTACGATGGGCAGGTCTCTTTCGAGAACACCTTCAGCCAGAGTGGCAGGGTGTATTAAACCTGGAATTGCCAGTACGCCTAAGGTGTTAAACAGGTTAGAGCCAACTACATTACCGATAGCAATATCATGTTCATTTTTCAGAGCACCGGTAATGGAGGCGGCCAGTTCAGGCAGACTGGTACCAATAGCGATAATGGTTAGCCCAATAATCAGTTCACTAACACCCAGGTCGGTTGCTACATTTACCGCGCCCCAGACCAGAACTTTAGAGCTCACTGTTAACAAAACCAGCCCGGCGATTAGCCAGAATAAGGCATGTGAGGCAGACATTTGACTGGGTAATTCTTCAAGATATTCGCTGGTCAGTGCATCATCGGATTGATTATGTAGCCCCTGTCGTGTAATCCACCACATCAGTAAAAATAGCAAAGCAAGCAGCACATAACCATCAAATCGGTCTAGTGTTCTGTCACTTAATAAGGCTAATGCTATTAAGGTAACCAGTAACAAAAGCGGTAATTCTTTTTTGATGATGCGCGAGTGTACATCCAAAGGTGTGATGAGTGCGGCAACGCCCAGAACCAGGGTAATATTGGTAATATTCGAACCCAGTGCATTACCAATGGCCATTGCCGGGCTACCGTCATAAGCGGCAAAACCTGCAACCATCATTTCGGGTGCCGAGGTGCCAAAACTGACAATGGTGAGGCCAATGATTAGCGGTGGAACATCAAAATTACGGGCGGTTGCGGCAGCGCCAATGATGAAACGGTCGGCACTCCAGATGAGTAAGATAAATCCCGCAAGAATGGCTAAAGAATTGACTAACATGTTGCTGTTTGTGTATTTGGATATTTTGTAATGGTGAAGGATACGCCATGTGGTTAAAATCGCCAACAATTCAGCATAAAAATAAAGGTAACTATTCAGCGTAATTTATGAAAAGAACGCAGGTTACTGATTTATCCGTCCTTTGGTTCGTAAACGGCACATCCTTGTGCCACTGCTCAGGTCGCTGTAAATACGTCCCCATGTTTGCTTACCTGGTGCTCCACTGCCACATCCATGTTGCAGAGGCCTGAAAAAATCAATAACCTGCATTCTTACTACAGAATATGCTGAGTAGTTACAAAATAAAGAGGTATACTTTTTGAGAAAAAATATCAATCTCGGCGCTTACGGTTGGCGGCATCAGCATTGGTTAAACACGTTCTATCCCGAAGATCTGCCAATAGACAAAGCTGAGGACTGGCGACTGGCATATTACAGCAATGAGTTTAAAGCCGTGATGGTGCCTTTTGATTACTGGCGCAGTGGTGAAGTAGCTGATTGTGAAGGCTGGCTGGATGATGTGGACGATGATTTTCAGTTTTTTGTGGAATGCCGTGAAAGCATGCTGGCAAATATTTCATTGTCTGAATTAACTGATAATTTGAAAAAATTGCAGCCACAGCTTTCTGCACTGGTTTTTCTGGAAAATAAGCAAGCTGAGGGGGAATTGTTTAAACCTCTGGTTAATGCCTTAGAAGTGAATGTGTTTGCATCAGCGCCAATAATAAATTTATCTACACAGAGTATCTGGCGGCAAGATAATCCACAGCCATCTCGCTTTGCGTTTATTGATAGTGAGCTGTCTGATTTGAAATCAGCCAGGATCATGGTTGAAAATTTCGTCAATAGTGCAGAATGCCTTGAACAAAAAGCAGGCTTGTTAACAGAAGTAGTGGGCGAGAATATGATCATTATTGTGAATTTTCCACAGCTGCTGACAAGTAATCTAAGCCAGTTTCGTACGCTTCTGGAAATCATGGGGCATTAATTCAGACTGTTAGCTCCGTCCTTTGGTTCGTAAACAGCACATCCTTGTGCTGTTTACGAACCAAAGGACGGATAAATCAATAACCTGTGTCCTTTTCATGAATTACGCTGAGTAGTTACGGAAAGTTTTAATAATGACATGGGCGACAATGGTACAATTCCATCCTTTGGTAGGTAAACGGTGCATCCCTGCGCCACTACTCCCAAAAAATATTATTAACACATTTGGCAGCTGAGCAAATAGAGATTTTCCATTGAGTGACATTCTGGTCAAAATAAGGGGTTTACACTTCAGTCGAGGCGATCGAAAGATTTTCGATGGGATGTCGCTGGATATACCACGTCATGGCATTACCGCCATAATGGGGCCAGGTGGTACCGGCAAAACCACCTTGCTAAAATTGATTGGTGGTCAGTTAACACCGGATCAGGGTTTGATTGAGGTTGATGGTTTAAATGTTCATCAACTATCCACTGCTAAATTATTTGAGTTACGCCAGCGTATGGGCATGTTGTTTCAAAGTGGTGCCTTGTTGACTGATCTTTCGGTATTTGAAAATGTGGCTTACCCGCTACGCGAACACACTAAGTTAAATGAAGCGATGATTCGTCATATGGTTCTGCTTAAGCTAAACGCGGTTGGCTTGCGTGGCGCGGCAGATCTGGCGCCGGCTGAGTTATCCGGTGGCATGGCAAGGCGTGTGGCACTGGCGCGAGCGATGGCATTAGATCCAATGATGATTATGTACGATGAGCCATTTACCGGACAGGATCCCATTTCGATGGGAGTGCTGGTTTCGCTCATCAGTGAGTTAAACAAGGCGTTGAATATTTGCAGTATTGTGGTTTCACACGATGTTCCTGAAACTTTATCAATAGCGCAATATGTGCATATTATTTCTGCTGGAAAAATAGTTGAAAGTGGCTCGCCGGATGATTTGCGTAACAGCCAGTCAGCATGGACACACCAGTTTATTCATGGTGATGCTGATGGTCCAGTGCATTTTCATTATCCCGCCAGATCCTTGTTGGATGATCTGTATGCACAGGATTAGAGGCTCCCTTAATGCGGTTTTGTTTTATGTGATGTTATGCGATGTTAGATAAAATACAGCATCTGGGTGCAGTCACACTGCACAGTTTTCAACGACTGGGACGCGCCACCCTGTTTTTGTTTGGGGTTTTAATCAGTAGTGCCAGCTTATTTGCGCGTCCACGCTTATTGATAAAACAACTGCATGCTGTCGGCGTACAAACATTGCTTATCATTATTGTCGCCGGCTTGTTTGTTGGCATGGTGATGTCCTTGCAGTCCTATTATGCGTTGATTGATTTTGGTGCAGAAGACTCCGTTGGTGTAATGGTGGCTCTTGCCTTGTTACGTGAATTGGGTCCGGTGATTACCGCCCTGTTATTTGCCGGCCGGGCGGGCTCGGCTTTAACCGCAGAAATTGGTTTGATGAAAGCAACAGAGCAGCTATCCGGTATGGAAATGATGGCAGTTAACCCGATGAAACGTATTATTGCACCACGTTTTATTGCCGGTTTTATCTCCATGCCGCTACTGGCAACCATCTTTAGCGCCGTGGGTGTGATTGGTGCCTATATGGTGGCAGTAGAAATGCTAGGTCTGGATTCCGGTGCCTTCTGGTCGCAGCCGCAAAATAAGGTGGATTTATATCTGGATATATATAATGGAATCATTAAGAGCATCGTGTTCGGTTTTGTTGTCACCTGGATAGCAGTGTTTGAAGGTTATGATTGCCTGCCAACATCGGAAGGTTTGGCGCAGGCGACAACGCGAACCGTGGTGCACAGTTCACTGGCAATATTGTTTTTAGATTTTGTGTTGACCGCCTTAATGTTCACAAAATGAGTGAGGAAAAATAAATGACATCACGTAAAATAGAGATTCTGGTTGGTTTGTTTGTCGCCGCCGCTATAGCTGCATTTTTTATGCTGGCAATGAGCGTGAGCAATATGAGCAGTTACGGTGGTGGCGAAAAATACGAATTAAAGGCACGTTTTGACAATGTGGGTGGTCTAAAGGTGCGTTCACCGGTTTCAGCGGGTGGTGTGAGGATAGGACGGGTTACCGATATTCAATATAATAGTGAGACTTATGAGGCGGTGGTAAGTATGGAAATTGATCAGCAATACAATAAATTTCCTGTTGATACCGCAGCCAGTATCCTGACATCGGGGTTGTTAGGTGAGCAGTTCGTCGGTTTTGATCCCGGTGCTGAGGAAGACTATTTGAAAGCAGGTGATATTATTGATTTAACCCAGTCAGCACTAGTGTTAGAGCAAATTATCGGTCAGTTTTTATATAGTCAGGCAGACGATAAGGAATAAGTGAGGAATAAACTACCATGAAAAAATTAAATAATATCTTTATCGCCTTTTCAGCGCTGGTTTTAAGCGTGATCGTGGCCGCCTGGTCACAACCGACGCTGGCTGAGCCAACGGCAGGTGATATTGAATCACCAGTGGCTTTGTTGGAAAGAACCACAGCTCAGGTAATGAAAATACTGCGAGATGACCATAAGTTGCTGCTGCAGGAGCCTGAGCGTGTTTATAAAATTATTGATAATTACATATTGCCGAATCTGGATGATGTCACCATGGCAAAGCTGGCAATGGGGAAAAACTGGCGAAAAGCAACAAAACAGCAAAAGCGGGCATTCATCAAAGAGTTCAGACGTTTGCTGATTAGAACCTACAGTAAATCATTAATTGAATTTAAAGATCAGGATATTAAATATTTTCCGGTAATAGTGGCAGCAGGTTCGAACAAAACCACAGTTGAAGCAGAAGTGATACAACCAGGCGGGCCTTCTATACCGATGGCTTACCGTATGCGTATTAAAAACAATACGTGGAAAGTATATGATATAAAAATTGATGGCATTAGCCTGGTGACCAGTTACCGTGGTACGTTTACTCAGGAAATACGTAAAAGTGGCATTGATGGTCTGTTAACATATCTGCGAGATAAAAATAGTAAATTAAGTGCTAAAGCTGGTGTGTAGTGCCCCAGTCCTTCACTGCCACTCATCTACAAGTAACTTATTTGAAGTTACCTGGAAGAAAAAAGAAGCTATAAGTCCGCGAATAACGCAAAAGACGCGAAAAAAGCAAAAAATAATGAGATGCTAGAATACAACCAAGACTGTAATAACTGAAAAATAAAAATATTTCCTTTGCGTTTTTTTTTGCGTCTTTTGCGTTATTCGCGGACTATAATATGCTTTTGATTTTTAAAGTTACATAGAAGCATCCGGCAAAATTAAACAGGTCTGTGGTTAAAAAGACCCATGATAAAAAGGTAACAGGGTGCAATTAAATCAGGCTGAAATTATTCAGCAAAATCAGCAGAAATATCTCATTTCAGGCACCGTTGATTTTTCAACGGTGCCTGACTTAATACAGCGGGCGGTAGATTTTATTAAATCACATAAAAAATCAGCTGATATTACAGTCGTTAATCCAGATGTTATTAAGGCCGATACCAGTATTACCATGGACCTATCAAAAATAACGTTTTGTAATAGTGCCGGACTGGCATTAATGCTGGAAATGTCCAAACAGGCACGTAGCGAAAATATTGAGTTACATTTTGAAAACCTGCCTGAAACCTTATTAATCATAGCTAAAGCATACGGCGTTGAAGAGCAGATAATTGCACCGCCATCCATGGCTCTTTGCGCCATAATTGCAAACATGACCGTCCATCCATGGACATAAGAGACTTTAATAAATGAATAAATTATTGATCAATGGAGGGGTTAAGTTACAGGGCGAAATTAGAATTTCGGGAGCCAAAAATGCAGTGTTGCCGATACTGGCTGCAACCTTACTGGCTGATGGCCCGGCAACAATTGAAAACGTACCGCATTTGCATGACGTAACCACCACCATCGAATTGCTTGGTTGCATGGGGGTAATGGTTTCAATTGATGAGAAATTAAGTATCGAAGTTGATAGTTCTACTATTGAAAATTACATTGCGCCCTACCACCTGGTAAAAACCATGCGTTCGTCGATTCTGGTATTAGGGCCATTGTTAGCACGTTTTGGTGAAGCCGAAGTTTCTCTGCCAGGCGGTTGCGCCATTGGTTCTCGACCAGTAGATTTGCACATTAAAGGTTTGCAGGCTATGGGTGCCCAAATTGATGTCAGCAACGGTTATATTCACGCCAAAGCAAAACGTTTAAAAGGTGTCCGGCTGATGATGGATGTGGTCACCGTGACCGGCACAGAAAATTTGATGATGGCTGCCGCGCTCGCTGATGGTACCACTATTATTGAGAATGCCGCGCGTGAACCTGAGGTAGTTGATCTGGCAAATTTTATCATTGCGATGGGCGGGAAAATCTCCGGTGCCGGCACCGACACTATTACCATTGAAGGTGTTGAAACGCTCAAAGGCACCCGTTATCGTGTACTGCCCGATCGAATTGAAACCGGTACTTACCTGGTTGCAGCAGCCATTACTGGCGGCAGTATTAAGGTGAAAGACACTGAGCCTCACCTGCTTGATGCCGTAATCGAAAAATTACGTGAGGCTGGTGCCAAAATTGAAATAGGCGAAGACTGGATTTCACTGGATATGGAAGGTCGGCGACCGAAAGCAGTGAATATACGCACCGCGCCTTACCCGGCTTTTCCGACCGACATGCAGGCACAGTTTGCCGCCTTAAATACCATAGCCGAAGGCACCGCCACCGTGGTTGAAACCGTGTTTGAAAACCGCTTTATGCACGTACAGGAATTAAAGCGCATGGGTGCAGATATTGAAATTGAAGGCAATACCGCCATCATTCGTGGTACTGATAAACTGACTTCAGCACCAGTAATGGCCACTGATTTACGTGCCTCTGCCAGCCTGATTATCGCTGGTCTGGTTGCCAGTGGTGAGACCGAAGTGCAACGTATCTATCATATTGACCGCGGTTATGAAAATATTGAAGAAAAACTGGCGCTACTGGGCGCAAAGATACGCCGCACTCATGAATGAGCGCGGCGTATCTTTGCGCAATGAA
>CAYQXD010000151.1:0-7981 GCA_964421315.1 uncultured Thiotrichaceae bacterium
GGATATCAGGATCCTGAGTCACTTGTGCTTCCAGTGTGATATAACGACCGGGGTTATAATCAATTTGTGTCAGAGAATTGTTGATTTGGGCAATGCGCTCTTTAATGGTTTCGCGCTCACGATGCAGTTGTGACTGAAAGTTAGCGACTTCACGAATGGTATTTTCATTGAGCAGATCTTTAAAACGCGCCTCGAAGCGGGGCAGGTCGTCTGCCTGGAGTGCTGCCAGCATTTGCCGGTAGTCTGCGGCAGCCGCTACCGCTGCGTCAACCTCCTGAGTTTCCAGTTTATAACTGTTATTGTATTCGCTCATGGCTTTGACAATTTTTTCCCGCAGGCGACTTATTTTCTGGTCCTGGGCATCAATTCTTTCCCGTAACCATTTGCGCATTAGCTGCTGGCGATTATCGCAGGACTCAACCGTCAAATTGTGTTCGCCTATTGCCTGTTGTTGTTCTTCCAGGTTTTTACAACAGCGTTGGTGCTGCTCAGCTTCCCTTGCATCAATCAGTGCAGCAGTGTCCTGTTGCAACTGCCTGGCATCCTCTATTTTTTGCTCAGTTTTTGCCCGCTCGGCTTTTTCCTTATCCAGTCGCAGTAAAATTTCGGCATAGTGTTGTGCCAGGATTTTTAACTTTTGTGTCAGGGTTTGTAACAGGTCGGATGCGGATTCTATTTGTTTTAGTTCATCCTGCATGTCGGCAATATGCCGTGCCAGAGGTTGCCAGTCCAGCTCCTGAAAATCACGGTATTCCTCCAGTTTGCTGAGGGCATTTAAGGTCTCTTTAATCTGCTTTTCCTGTTGATTTAATTTGCTGATATTTAGCCCGAGATCAGCCATCGCCCTTTCCTGCTGTCGTGCCTCGTTTTCCAGTGCTTTGATTTTATCCTTGTTGCTCCAGCCCAGTACAAAACGGCTTTGATCATTAAGCGCAAAGCGGTCATCTTTTTCGTGACGACCGCCGGATGATTTTATTTGTCCGTTGCGAGTGATAGCACGTTTTTCGCGGCGAAATTGTTGTTGTGTCTGGCAACAGGCGACATCAAAACGGCGGTATATTTCCTGTTCAAGCCAGGGGTAAAAAGCTGAATCCGGTTTGATGGCAATTTTTCGTATCAGTGAGTCTGGGTGAGGTGAAGCTAGCGTGCTGTGCGAGTCTGGCAGAACCCGGAAATACACCAGTCGTCCGCGCAGTCGGGTTTCATCTACCCATTGTGCAACCTGACTGTAAAGTGTATCCGGTACCAGCATAGACAATCCAAAATTGTGCATCAAACGTTCGATGGCACCTTGCCATGTTTTATCTTCTTCACGTACCTGCAATAACTCACCAGCAAAAGGCAGTTCGTTTTCATCTACCGACAGAGCCTGACATAGTTGCTGGCGAATATTGATCTGGTTTTGGTCGATATTGCTTTGCCGTGTTTTAAGATCTTTAAGGTTTTGCTTGAGTGTTTGGTATTGCTGTTTTTTCCCCAGAAAATCAAACTCGATTTCTCGCAGCTGGTTGTTGTTGTCTGCCTGTTGTTGCTGTAACTGTGTTTGTTTTTGCTGCAGGGTATTTTGTTGCTGCAAAAACGCATCGGCATTATCCACGGTTTCCAGATTCAGCATTTCTGATAACGTGCGATAGCGGTTGGCTTTGTCAAAGCGGCGTTCACGTTCGAGCTGTTGCTGTGCTATTTCCTGTTGCAGGCGTTCGATGCGATCACCACCATTGTCGGCAATCTGTTGTTTTAATTCCTGTTGCTGATGTTGCAGGTGCTTTTCTTCAAGGATAAATTTTTCTACTTTATTTTGCTGGCGAACTAAATCCTGTTGCAGACGCTGCAGGCGTTGTTCCAGCAATTGTTGTTTTTTCTCGGCAAAATACGTTGCCAGCGCCTCGCGGTTTTGGCGTAAATTTTCGACTTTATCGCTTTGCTGTTGATGTAAATCGCAATCGTTAATTAGCGGTACCAGCTTTTCTATTTGCCTGCGTGCTTTTATGACGGCTTCGTGTGCCCGATTCAGATCATCAAAATGTTCGATTAATGCCTTGATGCGAGGTGCTACATCAAAAGGTTCCAGCATGTGACCACGCACAAATTCGGTAAGGTTGCCGACAGATTTCATCGACACCGTCTGGTGAAATAAATCCAGCGCCTGATCGTTATCAATACCAAAGCGGCGGCGAAACCAGGCACCGTACTGAGGAAATCTGTCCATCACTTCGCAGCCATTTTTACGCAGGCGTCTACGCAGGGCAGTAATTTCAGTGCCGAACTGGGCGAAATCCTGTTTGATGCTGAGGGCTTTTTCAGCACCAACAAAAAAGCGTTCAGGCTGTCCTTGCAGCTCTTTCATCCAGAATACCTGTGCCAGAGTGACGGTTTGATCGTAACCCTGATTGTGGAATACGCCGAGAATAACCGAATAACTGTTCTGGTCTCGCAGCGCAACCGGTCTGGATTTGCCTGTGGTTTCACTGCGTTCTGATTTGTAATAACCCAGCACGTAAGAACGAAGATGGCGTTCTTTCTTTTCAGCCCCGGCAGCTTTGTTGTAATCTACCTTGTTGGCTGGAACCAGCAGGGTGGTGACGGCATCAACCAGGGTAGATTTACCGGAGCCGATATCACCCGTGAGCAGACAGTTTTTTCCATCCAGGTTTAATGACCAGATTTGATCGTTAAATGTGCCCCAGTTGAGTATCTCAAGTCTTTTTAGCCGGTAACCGCTCAGTGCGTTGTCGTCGGTAAAGTCCAGGTCTAATGAAATCGGGGCAGGTGTTATGGTTTTATTCATTGTCATCCTCCCTGCCTGTTAATAGTTGTTGGTAGCTTTCAAGTTTGCTATCCAGTTCTGCTAGCCATTGTGCATCAACAAAGGCTTTAATAATGCGCCGTATCTCAAAGCTGGGCTGGCTGCCAGACTGGCTGGATTTTAATCGCCGTAAAAAACCCAGCTCGACTATTTTGTTTATATGGCGTTCGATTTGATCCACCAGTTTGGCTTCATTACTGCTTTCTGGCAGGAATAGCCGAATCAGTTCAACCATATCATCACGTGTTAATACCAGACGGGTATCACCACCTGTGGCATCAAATTCTGCCAGTTTTTTTCGTAACAGTGCCAGCAGTAAACTGACCGGGAAAGACAGTTGCCGGCGGGCAATCAGGCGTGGAATGGTTTCATTTTTGTTACTTGCCTGAGTATCGCTTTCCCGGGTATCGCTTGTAAGGGTATCGTCGCTATCTTCCTGACGGTTGCGTAAAAATGCATAACCTTCTGCTTCATCCAGGTTTAATTCCAGACCCAGTATGGAGACATAATCTCTGACCCGGTTTTGCAGCTCCAGTAGGTGAGACCAGCGTTTGTTATTGTCTTCCTTGTACAAAACTCCTTTTAATAATACCACCAGCAAGCGGCTCAGATCGGCTTGAGGTTCAGTTGTGCTTTCACTGGATGGGCTTTGCTTGTCTATGTGCATCTGTCTATTAGTATCTATGTTTTATTACTGGTTGTTAGTTTGATGGGCGTAAATAAATCAAGCGTGGCATTTTAACCTGGCGATGTTTTTCATCTTCGCCTGTCCAGCGGATTATATCTTCAATTTCATCGTTAATCAGTAGCGTGAAGCGACCGCCTGAACCGTCTTCATTGCCCATCTCAATATAGGCGAGCAATTCAGCTAATCCCTGTTTGAGGGGCTGAGCCCGGCACAGATCAGACAGTGATACCTGTGTATATTCCTGCAGGGATTGGCGAATATGACTGGCAATGGCAGCCTTGTCGACAACGCTCTGGTTGTACAGGGCGCTGGCATCCAGACTTTCGTCACCCTCTTGCAGCAGGATGTTAGCAATTTTCGGTTTGACTGGAGGGCAGTATAGTGGTCGCTCCATTGGCAGTTCCATAGTGGCAGATGAAGCGTCCATGCTGATAAATTCATTGCTGACAGATGGAGTAAACAGGCTCTCTCGCATTTTAAGGGTTTTGCTTTCAATGCCGTGCAGAATGTCCATAATACGACGATTTTCCAGCCATGCCTGATCGTCAAGAAAACGGCGCAATTGCTGGGATAACTGTGCCACTGTGCGCTGGGTGTATTCACCGGCTTCGAGCCAGTCGTGATGTATGCGATGTGTGCGTTTATCGGGTTTTAATTCTACTATTGCTGCTAAGGTCAGCACTTTATCCAGCCGCTCACTGAATTCTTCCTGACGTTGGGGTGACATTAAAAAATCCCAGAAGGCACGAAAGCTGGCTCCCTGATCGGAATCGGCAATGGCATCACGTTCTCCCATAATTTCAGCCAGCAATTCACCTTTTTTGCCATCCCAACCGGCAATGCGCTCACGTACGCTACGGTCAAGTTGGCGGAAGTTATGTTCAACCTCACGAAAATCGGCAAGCAATTCGCGTGCCTGCTGAGTAAACTGCATGAAGCGGTCTTTTAATGCGGTGTCATCCAGCAGTGTCACATTGCCCTGAGCCACCTGTGTGATTTCGGCATCAATGGCATCACGGCGTTTTTGCAGTTCCTGCAACCGGCTTTGTGGATCTTCATCGCTGCCTTCACTGAGCTGGCGCAGTAATTCAAACAATGTTAGTAAACGTGATTCAGTCCCGATAAAACTGCGTTGACTCAGACCTTCCAGCCAGGCGATAGCTTTTTCAGTTGCCGGTGTTAAATCAAATTGCACCTCATCAGAATCCTGGCGGTAGAATTTTCGTAGCCAGCCTTTTTCCGGCGCTGCCCAGTCATTCAAATAATTCAGTGCTGATTTGGGAAATGCATTATCACCCAGCATTTCACGTAAATGAAATAATTCGTCTTCCAGCGCTTCTACCAGATCGGCTTGCGGCATCACCCGCACATTTTTATCGATAAATACCAACTGAAAAAAACTGGCTATCAACGGCGCATGAGGACTGGCAAGTAAGCGCCATGCAGGGTGGTTTTGTCTGAGTGCCTCAAGGGTCTGGTAGTCGAGTGACATGGAGTGTTAATCTGCAATAGGGGTTGTTTAACGAAAATTGTTAGCAGTAGATGCGATCAGGATAGTATATAATAGATACAAGCAGTATTTGAGCAGAATGATTTTTCATTTTGCTTTTTTTGTTCAATTCCCAGTTAATGCCATCAACTAAAAAGAAAACATCGCCCAATAAGAAAACCACCGCAAAATCAACCAGGTTAAAGGCGGGTTCGTCAAAAAAGACTAAAGCAAAAAAACGCACCACCGGTAAACGTTCAAATCTCAGACGTTCTTCGGTTAGAAAAAAGCGTTTTTTCAAATCGTCGACAATCATTTCTTTGTTATCAGTGTGCCTGATATTTTTTCTTATTTATCTGTTTGTTCTCGATCAACGTATTACCCAACGTTTTGAAGGCCGCATCTGGCAATTACCCGCGCATGTTTATGCACGTCCACTGGAATTGTTCGTTGGCAAATCAATTTCTATCAAACAATTAAAATTTGAACTTGATTATTTGAATTATCAAAAAGTTGATCAGCTACCACAACAGGCTGCGCAATACCGGCACTGGCAAAATGCTTTTGAAATAAAAACACGCAACTTTACATTCTGGGATGGTAATGAACCTGCTCATACCATTCGCGTTATTATTGAAAATAATACCGTCACTAAACTGATTGATATTTATACGGGTCAGAATAGCGATCTGGTGCGTTTTGATGCTGGTTATCTGACTGGCATTTTCCCTGCGCATTCTCAGGATAGAGTTTTGCTCAGACTGGATGATGTGCCAGATATGTTTATAAAAATTCTTTTATTAATTGAAGATCGGCGTTTTTTTACACATTGGGGCGTTGATCCACAATCAATTGCAAGAGCACTTGTCGTCAATCTTTACGCAGGTCAAACAGTGCAGGGTGGCAGCACACTAACGCAACAGTTAGTAAAAAATTTATTTCTTAATCAGGAGAAAAAGTTAATTCGTAAGATTAATGAAGCCTTTATGTCTTTGTTACTGGAGTTTCATTATGACAAGAAACTAATTTTAGAAACCTATTTAAATGAAATATATCTGGGTCAGGATGGCCGCCGTGCTATTCATGGATTTGGTCTTGCCAGTGAATTTTATTTTGGAAAAACACTAAAAGAATTATCGCTTGATGAAATGACGATTCTTGTCGGCATGGTAAAAGGTGCTTCCTATTACAACCCAAAAAGAAATCCAGAACATGCCAAACAGCGACGAAACATAGTGCTCAATACCATGCAATCATCTGGTTTGATTACTGCTCGTCAGTCAAAAAAACTATTAGATAAACCTGTTGCTACCGTTAAACATGCAAAAGCAGGTTTATACCCTGCATTTATTGATGTGGTAAAACTTCAGTTGCAGCAGGATTATCAATCAGAAGATTTAAGTTCTGAGGGTTTACGCGTTTTTACCACGCTTGATCCTTATATTCAGTTTAAAACAGAGCAGGCCATTAAAAACACCTTGCCGAGGCTGGCTAAAAGTAAAATGTTACAGGCAGCAGCCGTTGTGGTTTCGCCTTTAAACGGGGATGTGCTGGCAGTGGTTGGCGATAGAAACCCCACTTATAAAGGCTTTAATCGTGCGATAAATGCACAGCGTCCAATAGGCTCGTTAATAAAACCCGTTATTTATCTTACTGCTTTAGAAAATGAATCAAATTATACCCTGGCATCAATACTTAATGATTCAGAATTGATTGTTAAACAAGCGAATCAGCCTGACTGGCAACCACAAAATTATGATAAAAAATATCGAGGTGACGTAACCTTATATGATGCATTGCTGCATTCCTATAATATTCCAGCCGTACGAACTGGTTTAGATGTGGGGCTGGATAAGGTCATAAAAACCCTGGTCTCTTTAGGTACAGAGCAGCAGGTTTCTGCTTACCCCTCGTTAGCGCTGGGTGCAGTGAATATGTCAGCGATGGAAGTGGCAGGGATTTATCAAAGTCTGTCTGCCAATGGTTTTCATAGTCCATTAAGAAGTGTGTTTGCGGTGTTAGATAAAAACAAACAACCACTAGAACGCTATTCGCTTGAAGTAAAAAGCACGGTTAAACCCGAAGCGGTTGCGTTGATTAATTCAGCCCTTATTGATGTCACTAAATACGGTACGGCAAAACAGTTATCTAAAAATCTGGATATTCAGGTTGCGGGTAAAACAGGCACCTCTGATGATTTTAGAGATAGCTGGTTTGCAGGTTTTTCAGGCGATATTGTCGCGGTTGTGTGGGCGGGTTATGATGACAATCGGCCAACATCACTGACCGGTTCATCAGGGGCAATGAAAATATGGAAAAACATGGTAAAAGAATTTTCTTATAAACCATATCAACTACCTAAAATGCCGCATTTATCAAAACACTGGGTTGATGGAAAAAATGGTCTGTTGACTGAGAAAAGATGTGACAATGCGGTAGAATTGCTTTTTATTGAAGGCACGCAACCACTACAGCAGAGTGACTGTGCAACGGGTAAAAAGTCTAACTGGTTTTTTAATTTGTTTAATTAGATGAAATTTCAGTATACGTCATAGTTATTTGCCAAAAAAATAGGAGATATTATGAAATTAAAAGTAGTAATACATGAAGCAGAGGAGGGCGGTTATTGGGCTGAAGTTCCCTCCATTCCAGGGTGTGTAACCCAGGGAGACTCATTTGATGAATTGTTGAGTAATATCTACGAAGCGGTTGAAGGTTGTCTATCAGTAGATGTTCAGGAAATTAATTTATCAAAAAAAGATAAAATAATGGAAATAGCAGTTTGAAAGCTATCAGTGGTAAAAGGCTAAATCGCTTGCTTGAAGAAAAAGGCTGGGAGTTAAAGAGAATAAATGGCAGTCACCACATTTATGCTAAATCGGGTGTAACTGCTCGTATATCTGTTCCAGTACACGGTAACAAGCCATTGAAAATCGGCTTGCAAAAGCATCTAATGAAAGTAGCGAAAATAGATGAAACAGAATTATAAAAAAGTACG
>CAYQXD010000152.1:0-3597 GCA_964421315.1 uncultured Thiotrichaceae bacterium
TAAAACGGAAATCAACGAATTTAACGTCTTTTTCCTTGATCATATTCATTACGTCACTTGCAGCCATTTTTAGAGCCTCTAGTCAATTTTAAAAAGTAATAAATCCGCGCAGAAAAACCTGTTGCATCTTTGTATGATGCAGGGCGATATCCGTGCGGCGTTTGTTTTTTTTGTTTATCCGGATGTTAGCTAACCTGCCTGACCGGATACAAAGAATCTTTAATCAATTCTGTTACCTTTATTAGAGATGCCCTTAAAGCAAAACTCATCAAAGATCCTTTTTAACAGCCTATATTTTGCACGAAACATGCCAATAAGGGAAACCCGATATTATGGGCTTTTAAGTGGTTATTTTATAAATAGCGCACAATAAAGGAGCGTTTTTTGTACATAAGCACCATCATGGTGCGTTAATGAGCAGTATTAGCTAAAGTACAGATGGCTTTTGCCTATACAGCTTATATGGCGATTCAACTGTTCAAAATCCTGTTTCAGTAAATTGGCATCATCAAGATGTTGCAGGTAGCGTAGTGCTAAACAGGCTTCAATATGAACGTGGCCATCAAGATAGTGCAGGGTCACATCATCAATGTTTTTTAGCACATCATGTTTTGCCCATTCTTTGTTCAACGTGTGCAGTAATTCGTTACGTAGTGGTAAATGTTTACAGCCAGCAGTGGTCTCATCATTTTCAGGGTCGATATGCACAGTGACATCATTGATCGCCTCAAACTTTTCTTTCAGGCTGGTTTCAACCGATTCGGTTATATGATGTCCTTCAGAAACACTCAATTTTGGTGAAACCTGAATATGTACATCAACCAGAGCATTGTGTCCCATACGGCGAGTGCGTAACAAATGCAGCTCGCGAACATCATCTATGCTTAAAATGGTTTGTTTGATTTGCTTAACCATTTCAGGTTCCAGTGCGGTATCAACCAGCTCCTGAGCACTTCGACGGCTTAAATCCAGGCCGATTTTGGCGATCATTAATGCCACCAGGATGGCGGCAACCGCATCGAGTACGGGATAACCAATAAAGGTCGCAGCAATACCAACAAGCACAACAATGGATGATATTGCATCACTGCGATGATGCCAGGCATTGGCTTCGAGTAATGGTGAGCGAATTTTTTGAGCGACGGCATGGGTGGCGTGATACAGAGCCTCATTACTGAGAATAGAAATGGCTGCAATAATCAGTGTGAACAGTGCCGGCACCGCTATTTCATCAGGGTTTTGCAGGCGGGTTATGGCATCGTATGCGATACCGACGGCAACAACTATTAGAATAATGCCAAGTGCAACCGTTGCCAGGGTTTCGTAACGGGCATGACCATACGGGTGATCTTCATCAGCATCTTCGCCGGCATGTTTGACCGCAACTAAAACCATAGCATCACTGGCAAGGTCAGAAAGTGAGTGAATGCCATCAGCAAGTAATGCCTGTGACTGGCCGATGATGCCGCCAGCAATTTTTAAAACAGCTAAAACAAGATTAACGGCTACACCCCACAGTGTGATGCGGTTGGTTTCCTGTTTGCGTTGTTGAGGGGTGAAATCCATAGGGTTATTTTGATGGTCATAGATTATTGGTGCAAGTTTTAATTTAATTTTCGTAGATTAAATGACGTTGCTCATGTCCTTAATCAGTTTTTGACAGGTGGTTTAAGTTAACAAAGGATTCGGGCATATCATCAAAACTAACTGAGGTATATGGCATTGACTTCACCCATTGAATGAGTTTTAACTGGTTTTTTTTAAGGTGACTTTGTATGCTAGCCGCTGATTTTTTTTTAATCAGCATGGCCAGTTGATGATAGTGATTGATGGTGGCAATGCACGCGGATTTACCCTGTATGCCTGTAGTCAGGCGTTTGACCAGTTTGCCTGGTAATGAAGGCATGTCGCAGGCAACGACCAGGACAACATCGTGTTTACACAGTGGCAGGCAGGCAGCGATACCAGCTAGTGGGCCATTATAGTTTTCAGCTGCATCATGTTTGACCTGTTTGGCAAATAGCTGGTATGTGTTGATGTTGCGATTTGCGCTGATGACAATATCATCAACCTGAGGTTTTACGGCATCAATCACATGTTTAATAAGTGGTTTGTTGTGATACAAAACCAGTCCTTTATCTCGACCACCGACACGTTTACCCTGGCCGCCGGCAAGAATAATACAGCTAACATGTGTAGCGTTTTCAGTCATGAAAGAAAGAGTGACAGCCAGATGATATTGCCCAGCAACAGGATGCCACTGGTCAGTTTCCAGAATAGTGTTGGATTGCTTTCCAGTAGTGGCGCACTGTATTTCATAAACGATGGATTCGGATGTGTTAGATCAAACATGAATTCAGAGAAGGTGTCATAACGTAACCGCTGGTCTTTTTTCACTGCTTTATGAATTGCGCCGTCCATCCACAGTGGGATCATCGGGTTATGTTTAATCGATGACTCGTATTTAATTTTGCTTAAGGTGCGCCAGTTAAGCTCGCGAGACATCTTATCACCATAAGGTAGCTGCCCGGTCAGCAGGTTATAAACCAGTACACCAAGTGAATAGATGTCAGAGCGATTATTGCCCTGCATGCCAAGCAGGTATTCTGGTGCGGTGTAATTTTTAGTGCCGAGCAATTCGATGCGTTCAACCGGTGTGCTTATTTCCTGAATACCGGCAATTTTTACCGAACCAAAATCAATAATTTTTACCACGCCATGGGTGGTGATCATAATGTTTTCGGGTTTCAAATCGCGGTGTAACATTTCCAGGCGATGAAATACGCGCAAACCTTTTATGATTTTATTGGTTATGTTAATGACCTGTTCAAAATCCGGTGACGGGTGATCAATAGACCACTGCTTTAGCGTAATGCCGTCAATATATTCCATAATGAAATATAAAAAATTGCGTTGCCGTGCTTGTTCAATAATTTTTAACACGGCATCGCTCTGTATGCGCTTCCCCGCCCACTCTTCCATGTAAAAACGTTCGATATAGGCAGGGTCGTCAGAATAATTCACTGAAGGGGTTTTCATCATAAACAGTTCACCACTTTCCTGGTCGCGAACTTTATACAGTTGCGATGTGGTGCTGGCATGAACCTCTTCGAGAATTTCATAACCATCCATGGTCATGCCCGGGCCAAGGTGAGGCGGAAAAGGCAGGCGAGTTAATTCATTATATATTTCATTCGCGTCCTGCGAGGGCAGGTTTTCAATTTTTACAATCTGGCAAGTTACATTGTCATGGCTTTTTGCTTTCAGTGCCTGCATGACTATTTTGTCAGCTTTAACTTCGATGGCAGCGTCAGATTTTAAATATTCCTTTAACTGCTGGTCGCTGAGGTAATCATGGATGCCATCTGTTGTCATTAAAAAAATATCATCTTTCTCAATAGCCAATGTTTTGTAATCAATATCGAGGTGACTGTCGATACCCATAGCGCGGCTTAAATAATTTTTTTCGTTAGAAATCCAGACTCGATGATCGGTGGTGAGTAACTCCAGATCGCAGGTGTTGTTATTTTGACGACAACGATAAATGCGTGAATCACCAACATGAAAAATATGGGCAGTAGTTGATTTAAAAACAAT
>CAYQXD010000152.1:3697-7864 GCA_964421315.1 uncultured Thiotrichaceae bacterium
GCAGAGTGAATATTCAGAGCCATTAATTACGAAACATCAATCATCTCAACACTGCCATCAGGCATCACTTCTGCCATTTGACCACGTGGTTCACGCAGGAAGATAACAATGGCAAAAAGTACAATGGCGGCAGCCCCGGCGATAAACATAAAAAATGCCTGGGTAGAAACCAGTGATAGTATGGTTAAAAATACTACCCCGCCGATATTGCCATAAGCACCAGCCATACCGGCAATTTGCCCGGTCATACGACGCTGAATAAGGGGAACCATCGCGAATACCGCGCCTGAGCCGGCTTTCGCAAACAAACCGCAGACAATGGTGATGGTTACCACAACAGGTAAAGCCCAACTTGCATCAACCAGCCCTAACACAGAAAAGGACAGGGCGATACCGATAAACAGAACCACCAGCGTACGCTTACGCCCATACTGGTCACTGATGAGGCCGCCAGCCGGGCGTGCAATTAAATTCATTAACGGGTAAATCGCTGCCAGCACACCGGCAAGCACGATAGAAACATTAAACGTATCGGTATAAAACAGCGGTAACATAGAAACCAGGGCAAGTTCAGTACCGAAAGTGACTAGATAAGCCAGGTTTAATACCGCCACCTGACTAAAATCGAATTTAAAAATATCAGGCACGTCTTTTTTAAACAGGTCTTTATTGACCAGATAAATATTAAAAGACTGGTAAAGATAGAGAGCAGTGAGTACACCATAAATACTGTAAACAATGGTGTTGTCAAACCAGTTTAATCCGGCAGGTGAAAGTTTCCACGTTAGCAATGCCAGTGCAGCGTACATCGGAATACTAACCAGTAGATACAAAAAGAAATCAAATTTACTGGTGACTTCCATGCCGCCCATTTTTTTAGGTTTAAAATAAGTTGAACCTTTAGGTGTGTTGGTGACGGCAAAGTAATAAAACGCACCGTATAAAATAGCGATAACACCGGTTGATGCAATCGCATAACGCCAGCCATTGTCACCACCATACATTAAAGCCAGTCCGGGCAACAACATGGCAGCCGCAGCCGAGCCAAAATTACCCCAGCCACCATAAATGCCCTGGGCAATGCCAGTCTGACGTGCGGGGAACCATTCAGATATCATGCGAATGCCAACCACAAAACCCGCGCCGACAAAACCCAGTAAAAATCGCATAGTAGCCAGTTGCTGATAATTTTGTGCCATTGAAAAAGCGATACAGAAAATTCCAGAGAGAATCAGAATAGAAGAAAGCATGATACGTGGGCCGAAGCGGTCAACCAGCATGCCAACAACAATACGTGCAGGAATGGTCATGGCCACGTTGAGAATTAACAGTGCTTTCACTTCCTGGTCAGATAAACCAAAGGTCTCACGAATAACAACCATTAAAGGCGCATGTGCAAACCACACCATAAAGCTGATAAAAAAAGCAAACCAGGTTAGATGCAAAATGCGAACATTGCCTGAAAAAGAAAATAAATTAAGTTTTGAGTTTGAATCGGTTGAGGGCATCATTGTTACCTTTGCTTCGTTGCAATATTTTTAATTTATGTGCTTGTCTTGCAATCTGCGTGCCAATATATAAATCACTTAAAAATCACGCGCTTATCTTTTGTCTTGAGCAGGTTTCTTGTGATTATTGGGCGTTGTGCACTAACAAGGTGCATTAAGCTGTGCTTTGTCCTTGCTTCATTAACGGCGCCTCCTGGTGCTGCTATGATTATATATGTCACGATTACTTGCAGAACCCATGTGGTAAGTGCTAAAACACTTTAATAAACTATTAAAACGATTAAAGGAGCAGGTGAAATGAATAAGATAACTATTGTCGGTGCCGGTCGTGTTGGCGAATCAACCGCACAATTTATTGCTGCTAAAAATCTATGTCGTGAAATCGTTTTACTTGATATAGACGAAGGCGCAGCCAAAGGTGCTGCATTGGATATTCAGGAAGTGGCACCCATTTTTGAATACGATACGCGCATCCTGGGCAGTGTTGATCATGCGCTGATGGAAGACTCTGAAATTATTATTATCACCGCCGGTTTACCGCGCAAACCCGGTATGTCACGTTCCGATGTTTTAGCCAGCAATATTCCGATTGTGGATAGCATTATTGATGGTGCCATGAACTATGCGCCGGATGCTATTTTATTATTTGTCACTAACCCGGTTGATGTGATTACCTATCATGCTTTTTTAAAAACCGGCTGGCCACGTAATCGCGTATTTGGTCAGGCAGGCGTGCTCGACTCCAGCCGCATGGCGAGTTTCATTGCCATGGAAACAGGGTTTTCCAGCATGGATATCAACACCATGGTGCTTGGCGGTCACGGTGATACCATGGTGCCGATGTTGCGTTACTGCACCATTGCCGGTATTCCGGTTAAAAAATTTATAAGCAAAGACAGAATGGATGCGATTATTGAGCGCACCCGAAACGGCGGTGCGGAAATTCTGGCATTAAGACAAAACAGCAGTGCCTATGATGCCCCAGCTGCATCCGTTGTCGAAATGGTTGATGCCATTGTACATAATCGCAATCGAATATTGCCCACCGTGTGTTTACTGGAAGGAGAATATGGTCACCAGGATATCGCCATCGGCGTGCCAGCCATGCTTGGGCAAAATGGTGTTGTTGATATTATTGAACTAGACATGAACGAAATTGAAAAGGCTATGTTTGATCATTCAGTTTCGCTAGTAAGAAAAGACCTGGCTTTGCTAAAAGCCTTGTGAGTAAAATGCCGACTCGATAAATCAGCTAGTCAAAAACTCGAATGATCCCAAATGATAGATAATAAAGAAACAACAGAAGATATAGATGGTTTACGCGCCAACATCAATAATGAAACATCACAAATAAACTGGCAGGAACTACAACGATTTTTCGCCGGTGGCTGGTTAATAGTTGTGAACAATAACACCAATCTACTTGATGTTGCGGTGGCGTTTTCATTAGATAATAAAGATGAAGTCAGTAAATGGTTAACCTCAGGTGAGGTTGTTAAAGTTTCTGACCAACAGGCTAAACAGTGGCATAAAGAAAACGCCACCTTCTGGTCAACCGTGGTGAAACCCTGGGTATTAATCCAGCCATTGCAAGAGGCCGACATGGTGCAATCTCAAGATAAAAACATTCACTGATTTATTTTTTTACTCATGGCAATCTGTATCAACATGCTGGTAAGCTTGTTGCAGTACCAGACTAAAATTTAATAACTACTCAGGACAAGCTCATGGATAGTCGAAAACTGTCTTTTGTTTCCCCCATTCTTGTTTTATTATTTTTTTTAAGTGGTTGTGAAGAGCCGCCACAGATATTAGAAGCTAGTTCACGTCCGGTTAAAACTATTGTTATTGGCGGCGGTGGTTTTGCCGATACAAGAACCTTTCCAGCGGTAGTTGATGCCATTCAAAAAGCTGAAATTTCGTTTCGTGTCAGCGGCAAAATTCAAAAAATTCTGGTTAAAGAAGGTGTTGAAGTTAAAAACGGGCAGCTACTGGCAGAGCTGGACCCAACTGATTTTGAGATCAGGCTGAAAGATCGAAAAGCAAGTTATAACACGGCGAAAGCCAATTTTGACCGGGCGGTCGATCTGGTTAAAAAAGGCGCAATCTCACGGGTTGACCATGACAATATTCGTGCAAAATTTCATACTGCTGAAGCCAATTTAGCCACTGCTAAACAGGATTTAACCTACACAAAATTAACCGCCAATTTTGATGGTTATATTGCTAAACGTCATGTGGAAAATTTTGAAGTGGTTAATAAATCACAGTCAATTTTTTCACTGGAAGATGTTTCCGCATTAAAAGTCAAAATCGATGTGCCTGAAAATTTGATGATTGTTATTAATAAGCACCACAAAGAAGCCCGCAAGTTACAGGCCGTATTTGATGGCATTCCGAATCGGGGGTTTCCTCTTAGCTTTCTTGAAATTTCAACCAAAGCAGACCCCAACACCAAAACATTTAAAGTGACGCTAAAGATGGAGAAGCCTGAAAACTACAATGTTCTCCCCGGCATGACGGCAACGGTTTTCGCTGAATTGTTTGCTGATGAATCTCAATCTGACAATACCATCACAATACCGGTGTCTGCCGTCATTGCCGATAATGAAAAACAGGCAACCGTCTGGATAGTTGATGAAAAAACCATGACGGTAAA